>JAKBSX010000015.1 GCA_021844725.1 Actinomycetes bacterium
GCAGCAGCACCGGAGTTTACCTTCGCCGTCAACGCTGTACCAGCTACTACCGTGTTCCCAGAATAAGTGTATACGTTGGTGGTGGTGGTGCCGTTCCCTAGAGCAAAAACGCCTAGAGTAGACGTGCCAGCAGCAGCACCGAAGTCTACCTTCGCCGTCAACGCTGTACCAGCTACTACCGTGTTCCCAGAATAAGTGTATACGTTGGTGGTGGTGGTGCCGCTCCCTAGAGCAAAAACGCCTAGAGTAGACGTGCCAGCAGCAGCACCGGAGTGTACCGTCGCCGTTAATGCTGTACCCGCCACTACCGTGTTCCCAGAATAAGTGTATACGTTGGTAGTGGTGGTGGTGTTCCCTAGAGCAAAAACACCAAGGGTGCCTTGTACGAGGTTTCCTACCCAACCCCACAAGCCCCCGTAGTTATAGGCTTCTAAGAGAGGTGGCATTACGCTATCGCTCCGGCGAAGGTGAAGGATACGTTTGCAAGCGATGTCGCTGGTGTTCCGCTAACCGCTACGGTAAATGTATTTCCGGGAGCAATACTAATTGCGTTTCCGCTGGTGCTGAATGTCATGGCATAACCGCTAGCAGCAATCGTCGCTGTGCCTATGATGGTTCCAGATACGGAGATGTTGAACGAAGTTGCCGTAGAACCGGAAGCCGTAGCGCCGCCATAGCTTCCGGCGAAGTTGGCAGGAAAATTGACGCTACGAGGACTAAAGAAGTTCATCAATACTTGCGATGCCGATAAAGTGCCTACCGCACCACCGGCAACGTCATAAGGCACACCACTTCCCGCAGACAATTCACTCTGCAACTGACTGTAAGTAACAAGATCATCCGCTCCAGTTCCCGAAGCCGCTGTAACAATACCGCTTACCGAAAGAGCACCGTCAATCGTCTGACTCGCAGTGAAGGTGTTATCAACAGCAAGTTGCGCGAAGCCCGTAGTTGAGCTAGTCAACTGTCCAAGAGTAACAAATTGATAGGATTGCGTTGCCGCTGCACCGGATACTGGTTGTGAAAACGAACCGGAAGCAAAAGACGGAGAGAACGTACCATTAGTGAGTTGCTGAAAATTGACGGCATCATAGCCGGAACTACCAGACGCCACCGCGAAAATCTGCCCACTGGCACCATTGACTAGAGCGTATGCCGTAGGATCAACGAGCACCTGTTGCCATTGCGCCGTGCCGGAAGCTCCGGCAATCGTACAATACCACACATCGTTTGTAGTGGTATCCATAACGAAATTGCCCTGCAACCCTCCAAGTGTTCCTACAGGAGTGCCGTTATTTGGAGCAGCCGTGCCACGGATAACTTGAAGTCCTGCGCTACCTGACACAAAAGGCGTGAGCGTGTCGTTATTGACTAGAAAAGTGGTTGCCATGTTAAACCCTCGTGAGCAGCGGTGTTTGGGCGATTATTTCCATAGTATGAAGCGTTCCGCGATTAGTCTAGTGTTACGGTTTCAATCCGTCGCTATTGCCGCCTCAACTACTTGCCAGATTGCAGTTGCCGTCGTTCCAGTTTGCGTACAAATAAACAACAGGTTTTTGGATGTGTCGAAATATTTGTCGTTGATAGTTCCACTCACGGTTCCATTCGGATCACCCTGCCCAATGAAGAAGTTAGTGGATGCAGTCGTACCTAGACTGTTCATACGGAACCCACTGCTTCATTGATCGGTGTCCATGTAGCGGTTGCCGCAGTACCCGTAGTCGTACAGATATACAGTAACCGAGTAGTCGTATTGAAAGCCTTGTCATTTTCCGTGCCACCAAGAGAACCATTAGGATCGGTTGTGACAATGGTGAAGTTGGTATAAGCGTCCGTACCGAGTGCTGTTGCCCCCGGAGGGGTATTGTTTGGCGTCGTGAATATGCTCAATGGTACTGGAACCGGAGCAATCGCTAGAGAAGGATTCAAAATGGGGTCCGTCAAAAATGTCGTGGGTATTTTTGACACGGTATTAGGTGTGCCAGCGCCTAGCGTGAAGGATTGAGCAATCTTCGCACTGGTCAACCACGACCCCGGCACACGACTGACACCAAAGAAGTTCACTGTACTCGCATAGTTTCCGCCAGTGGCTATGTAAAACGGCGTAAACGGAACACCTGCTGGGCGAAAAGTGCCCAGATTACTAGCCAATTGATTGTAATTTTCTCCGGGTAGAGCCTCATTGAGATTGAGCGCCCAAGAGGTCAAATTGAAGTTCTCACTAATACTCGCGCTGATTCCGTAGCCCCAATCCATGTAGTACCGGAGCGTAACCGGCGTGCCTCCGCGAGCGGTAAGCGTATTCTGAATAATGGTTCGGTAATTTGAATCCGTTAAATTAGGTCCACGAGGGACGTTGAACAAACCGCCCCACAAGTCGAGCCAACCCCATTGAGCATTATTGAACGTCATCTGGTTCATAATGCCATCGACGCTTGAGGTCCATTGCGTAATGCCCGCGTTTAAGCTGTTCTGCCACCATAGATACGTGTTCCCCTCACGCTTGAAGTTGCGCGGGAGATCGCTCAGATAGTATTGAACAGCGGCAAAATCCATGAACTATGCTCCGAAGTTGATGCTAATGGATTGCAATACGATACGCTCAATCGCGGTGGGAGATAGTGTTGTAACAGAAGCCCCGGATGTATTTTCCAGTGTCACCGTTAGACCAGAAACGCCTCCTGCAACGGCATTGGCCACCGTAGCATTTACTTGGCTATACGACAATGACTGTCCAAAAATGGGGTTGGCGAATAGAGATGATACAGCCAATTGTACGGACGACGTAAGCGAAGCTGCGGCACTAGGATTCGTGCTCGTGGGAGTACCACTAACGATAACAATAGCCCCCAAAGGAACAACGGCATTGACGCTGTACGGTACGCCAGCGGGGCGGTTCCCCGGCAGATTGGGGTAGGTGCCATTGAGCACAGTCGTTACCGCGTCTATGAGGGCTTGCGTTGCTGACCCACTTCCGTTGTCCACATAGACTGCGTATCCCGGCGTCAGTGTCGTAGCGCCACTTGCCATTTGCGCAAGCCAAGGTTCATAAACCGTGGAATATTGGACTGCTTCTCCTGTAGCTGAGACGTTTATACCAATACAGGCGTTAGCGATAGCCACAGGGGTTGCGCCGTTCACCGCCGCGACAGTTGCCGTGAATCTGGACAAAACGGATTGTGGAGATTCGGTAACGGCCCCTCCGCTTGTGGGGTATAGATTGGATACGGATAATGGATACGGCAACCCAGAGATAATTTGATTGATACTGTTCGCTGACACGTTTCCCGTTGTCCCCGTTTGGACCGCTTGTACAGGGACGTTGATGGAGATTGCCCCGGCATTCAAAATGGCATTTTGCGTGGTAACAAATTGTACGCCGTTTGTCGTTTGAACAAGCGTGCCGATGGGAATGAGCACGCTCTGACTAGCGGCAGTGGCGTTTGCCGCGAAGCTCGTAGCGAAGGTCACTTGCCCTACGGCAACAGAGGCCGGATTCGGGAAGATGTTATAGGCGCTGAATGCGCTATATACAATCGCCTGAAACGCCTCCGCCTGAGCGATAACGCCTTGCATCTCGCCAATCATACCTTGAGCCTCGGCCAGAGTGCGTATCTGCGAGCCTTTGTTGTAGTCGGTAAGCACCCCAGACTGCGCCGCCATTGCCGCCAATATCTGCGTGGCGATGCTATTGGTATCGGGCGGTGCTGCTACGGTGATTGAATTAGCCATGTCTTTTTCCTCAAGGTTGCAGCACGAGATTCAGGTTTGTGGACGCCGTATTGAAACCGTTCGGTTGGATCGTCGCCTGATAACTGATGAGATTATTAGGCTGCATGGAGACGGTCCAATACGGAATGTTATTCACTCTCGGATCGGTCAATATCGCGCTGTTTGCATAGGCCCCTATGTGCATCGCCGTTTGTGGCTCTTGCACATTGCCCACTTCTGGCGGCACACGACTTCCGTAGTTTGGATGGTAAATCAGCGTCCCTAGCGTTGTCAGTATTCTGCGCTCTAAAGCAAACGCCAGATTTTCATATCCGCTGATAGTGAAAAAGTCACCTGTCCACGGTAGCATATTACTGTTCAACGGCCCGTAATACAAATCAGTGCCGAGATAGTTAATCAAGTAATTCGGCGGCGTCTGTTGGTTATTGTTTACAGCAGGCGGCAGAAACAACTGCTGTCCCGGATAAACCTGATACGGAGGAGTTATTCCATTCAGTTGCGCTATCTGCTGCCATTGTTCAAAGTTTCCCAAATACCTGTCTGCGATATTTGGGAGAGAGTCGTTTTGTCTCACGGTGATTACATGAGCAGTACCTAGATTCTGTTCATTAAAGGACGCAATCAAAGTATCCAGTTGAATGAGCGTTGTGTTTATGACATATTTTAACGTGTTCAACGATTGCAGCAAAGCGTCGTTGGGATTGGTCGATTGCAATAGTCCTATCGCCGCCAAGGAAGGATATGCGGCAATCGTATTCCATAGCGAAAGCAATCCGATCTCTTGAGAAAAAGGTTCGATATTGTTTACGATGACGGACAAAGTCTGTGCTACGGCGGCTTGGCGATTGAACGCTTCGATGGCGTCTCCTTCGCCGGAAGGAAAAGATTGCTGGAGCGCCGCAGCGTAGGCATACCAATCAGCGCTCTGATTTGTCAGGATGACGCTCATATTGTCGGTGCTCAATCCCGCAGGGATAGGTTCCACTATATAGGTCATGATGTAGTCGAGCAATCCGGTGGACGCGAAGCCCGGTACGCCGTTCAATATATTGTTGAAATTGATTACGGGCATAATCTCTGGATGCAACAGTGAGGCGATATTCGATATGGTCGTATTTATCGTCGCTATGCGCGTTTCCGCCATCCCTACAATACTTGAGGAAATCGTCACAGGAAGCGCCACCCCCTGCTGCAAATTAGCGAGTTCGGTTTGCAGCGACAGATACAATAAGCTCCCGTTGATATAGTCCAAGCCGTTTTTCAACGTATCCCGTGAAGCTGTCAAGGTGCTTGTAGAAACAGTGTTTCCAGGAGACAGGTACGATCCCAAGAAATTGACAACCTGAAGATAGTTTCCCCATAGCGAATCTATGAGGTTATAAGGCACATACACCGATGTACTCACAGTATGCTGCTCACGGAGGATACAACCGATTGCGCCGATCCATAAAGACTGCTGACGCCGCTGATGAAAGTGCTCACATTATTCTGCACGGTGGCGACGGCGGCTCCAAATGCGGCAGCAATAGGATCATTCGTTCCATTAGCCGGTTCCAAGGCGTGCGCGATTGATTTTACGCCAACCAGATGAAATTTGTAATAACTCAAAACGGGTCGTTGTTTGTCCTGCCAAATTTGTTGTGGTCCTACCGGAACCACTTCATAGAACACACTGGAAAAGTAGTCGTAGAACTCCATCGTATAGAGATTTGGGCTTTGCGAATCCATCTTGTCCACATTCATATTGGCGAATTTAAGCAACATGCTCTGAACAGTTTGAATAGACTCTAAGCCGGTGTATTTGAAACCGTCTGTTAAATGCTTCTGCCAGCCAGTAGTACCTTCTATGTCGAAAATAAGTGGTGCCATGCCGTATTGATCGACAAGGCGCGATACACCGTATTGAGCAGCAGTTCCGGGAGTGTCATAAAAAGTGGCCATGCTCGTTTCCGTGCGGCGGATACTCGATGGGGACAAAGGAAACGTGTAAGTCGCCAGCGCGGTTTTTGCCTTGTTGGGGTAATGAATCGACAAGCGATAAATCGCCTGTTGCATATTCGGAACTTGCTTATTCCGATAGGTTTGGGCATAGGCGGTTGGGCTACCTTGGGTGGAAGGGTTCCCGTAGGTAATTCCTAATGCACCTTCAATATCACTGGCTATGCTCATAAACCCACCGCGATAGCGTCGTTAAGACAACTAGACCCGTAGAGCGTCCCATCCATCCAGGTGAGGCTGCTTATCCCCAACGGAGTCGTCTGCAACTGCTTCGGATATACGGGAATGCTATTATTACTCACTATGCCGCCGTTTGGCGAAATAGTATAGAGTTGATTGGCGTCCGTAGACACCCAGAGATTCCCCGTTGAATCGAATGTCGTGGAGAATGCGCGTTGATTTCGGCCAAGGATTGCTGAGTTCCACGACAACGTACCCAGATTATAGATGGACGCTATTGCTGATTCTGTGCGGGTTAGCATGTAAGGTTGCGCCCATTCGTATTGCCATATCGCACTCCCTCCAAATAACCAAGAATCGTTTGTCTGAACTAACGATGAGATGCCTGACACGGACGGGATTATGTTTACCTGCACATATTGGCCGCCGATAAGACCAAAGGTACGAATGGAGTTATTGAGAGTGTCAACAACGGCAATCTGCCCTTCATACCAGATAACTCTATCTGCGCTTCCATTCCAAGTGAGCCCGCCGACGTATATTCCAGAAAAATATACGGACAACGAGCCATAAGTCGCTGCCGAATTGGAGAACGGATTGGAAACGCTATACGTGCCCTCATTGGTAAGCGGCGCTGTGGAAAAATCAAGGTCCGATGGGAAGCCCGCCACCGGAAGATAGGTGCCGTCCTGCAATGGCAATTCGTCATAAGCCACCGAAGTTGACGCCGCATATACCCCGCCAATTGTATCTACGGCCACATCGTTCACATTGAACCCGGTCACTATGGAACCGGATACTTGCCATGAACCATTCAACTGAATGAGATTGGCAATTCCCGATCCGGCGGCGCAATAGGCCGTGTCGCTGCTTGTCACCAAGACGCGATTGGGGGATGGAACCGACAACGATCCGCTAACGCTCCATGTGTTGCTGTTGTTTTCCAGGAGCGTGATCTTATCCGATTGCGGTTGACAGACGAAGGCAATGGAGTTGTCGATGGAAAGCGCAATTTGCTCTGGCGCCGCGACAGATAGCTCCTGTACGGACCCAGATCCCCATACGCCATCCGTTTCCGGGATAATTTGAACTATGTTGTTACTGGGATTGGAGACGAGAATCTGTTCTGCGGTGGTCGTCGCCGCGACATGCGAGGGGCTGCCGGAACCGGCGACCGTTTGCGTGATTGCCCACAAATCTTGCGCGTTCTTTTGAAGTACCTGTATCTTGTTCGCGGAGGCTTGGGCGACGAACACCTGATCGAGCAACGAAAGAAAAGCGAGACCCTCCGCCTCGATGTTCAAGGCGTAATAATCTGTTCCAACTACGCCAAGCAAGCCGCTGGCGCCACTGGCTCCTGTGCTCAATGTATATGGATTTCCAATTGGAACGATGATTGGAGTCTGTGATGCTCCCGTCAGTGCGTTTTCCAAGTCATAAGGAATGATGGATTGACCGTTGGGAGATAACGCGTAGATAGTACCATTCAACATTTGCATGGAATTGTATGGAATCATTTCCGTGAGATTTACGGGAAGCGTAGCGGGTAACGGCGTAGACGGATAAGTGTCCAGCGCACCGGATACCTGAGTGGTCATCTCGTCGTTAATCGTGTACAACGTCCCTTGTGTGTTCAATAAGTACGGAGCACCGGAGGCCATGACCACGCCACAAAAGGTTTCTCCGAACGGGAGCGCCCATTGATTTGCGTTAGTACCATCGTATTGCAGCAGCCCTTCTCCGTAGCCTACAGCCCAGACAGCATTTCCATCATTCGCACTGCCTACATACCCAGTCTCCTGATAGGCGGTTGTGGCAAGCCAGCCTGTTTGTACAGGGTCAATGGATACAGAGGCAACCCCTTCGTCAGAAACATTGAAATTGTAGGAATCCTCATAATAAGCATAAGTATTGAGCAATTCTCCGGCAAATCCAGAGGCGAATGTGAATGTCTCATAGATCGTCGCGGTTGAATATCCGGCAATCGTATCGTTAGATAACGCAGTGGTACTATATCCGCTGACCGAAGTATTGCTTAATGGAAACTCTGAATAGTATCCCATATATTGCGGTAATGATACGCATATCATTTGTGCGGGGAGAGTCGTGGGAAGTATCACTTGCGGATACACGCCAAAGCAAGGGTAATAATACGGATATTCTATCGGAATAATGTCCTGATCGGGTAGCGTAAATTGGCCATACTCCGACGATTCGCTATTGTCCAAAGGAATGGATGTATAATAGCCAATGACGGGAAACCATTGTAGATAAGGGATATTGCTATCATTGGCGGCGATAACGTCGATATAATCCAGAAAACCGGAAAGTTGAGCGTCCGTATTGGTGGAATTTAATATAGGTTGCCCGGACAATGCCGTAAGTTCGATGACATTGGTCGATGGGTTATATTCGGCAAGGTTCGGTTTACGCCAATCGGGAACGATAAGCGTGCCATTCAGAGCAACGCTCGTCGCTCCACGCGCTGATTTTCCTCCAGATGGAAAGGCGTAAGTTGTCAAGGATCAACCTCCCTGAACGACAATTACCCCGTTATAGGCGGTCGTTGCGTTTGGCGCGGTAATGGTCAACGCCGTTAGACTCGCGGATACTGTAAGCCCCGTAGTATTGGTGCCTACTGCGACTTGCTGAGTTAGCGCCACGGGATAGTTGATGACCTGATTCGTAGTGGTGTCGTTCACGTATCCGTTTACGAGAAACACGATTTCTTTCGCCACGCCTTGCTGTATTTGCGAACTGACCACCGTGCCGGAGGATGTGCCCGCGAGAGTGGAAGAATTGGTAGCTTCATAGGCCGAGGCAGCCATAGCTCCAGTGAAATTACCCGTAGTGCCACTGACCGCTTGCAAGGTCGTAGAGCCACTATTGGTAAAGCCACTTACCCCAACAGCTCCAGTGAAATTACCCGTAGTGCCACTGACCGCTTGCAAGGTCGTAGAGCCACTATTGGTAAAGCCACTTACCCCAACAGCCCCAGTGAAATTACCCGTAGTACCACTGACCGCTTGCAAGGTCGTAGAGCCGGATACGGCAACGCCCGCCGCGAAGGACTGAGGCACTGTGAAGTTATTGTTTATCCCAGTGCCAGCCACGTTAGTGATAGTGCCATTGTCGGATATGGTCAGGGAATTTGTAGTAGCGACATAATCAAGTACAATGGACATGGCGAAGTTTCTCCAGACTGGGGTTGCATAATCCAGTCTGGAGAAATGTGCGGGAATAGTCTAGTGTTGGCCGTGGATTAGTTCAACCGTCAATCCGCTAATTGTTGATTCGGTACACCAGACGTACCATTCGGGGTCGGATGAGTATGAATATCATAAGTAGAGCGGATGAGGTTGACTTCACCATACGCTCCGTTGTAGTCGGAAATACTCTTGCTACCCTGTATGGTCCCATTCACCTGCATATTGCCGTTCCATGTCACAGGTCCGTTGAACGTCCAACTTGACGCCGTGAGAGTAGCGGTGCTCGGTGTGTTTACCGTGATGGTTCCGTTCGGCGTAATGACAACAGATACGCCAGAGGCAGTTTCAATGTTGATGTACTTGGGCGACGGGGGATTTGGGACGCGCTCCGCCTGTGTAAGCTCCACGCGAGACTGCGACTGATCGGAATTGACGACATGACGATAGGTAATAGGTATCTCGCCGGATTCAGATACGGTGATGCTGGTTCCGTCCGGGAAGACTCTTGTTTCATCGCCGTTGGAATCTCTGTGCTCCCAATAGCCACTCCATTCAGCGAGATAATGAGTAAAAGGTTCATCGGACGCGCTGGTGATGGCGTTTTGTTGTTGGGTGTAAATGGACTTGATCCACACACCGTTGCGGGGATCGTTATTGGGAAACACGATCACTCCCCAAGTACCTCGTGTCGGCAAAGCATCCTGACGTACACGCAACCCGTCAGCAGGACCATCGAAGCCTACTTTCACGGGCTGCGTCGGTACTTGCCCACTGCGAAGAAGGACATACACGCCGTGACTTTCCGCATGGTGTGAGATAACCATGCCGGTTGCCATAAGAGGGAAATGTGCGACGCTCATGTCATTTCGCCTGCGGAGTAACAAATACTTCGGCGACTTTTCCTATTTCGCTGTAGACGTTCTGCATGTCTACCTCAGTCAATCCAGCGCCAATGTTGGCGGGCAGTCCTTTCGTATAAACGCCTTTCTGTCTCATGGCTTCTCCGATATGAATTGCTGTTAATAGCCCCGGCGTTTTTTGCTGATAGATATGCTGTGGGAGTCCGCGAGACAAACTCAACGTAGTCGTTGTTTCTCCGCCAAAACGATAATTATGCGTTACTCCGATTATATAAAATTCCCATAGTTCGCCATTTTTGAATGGAGCATATGCGAAACGTGTGCCGGGAACAATATCTGGGCGGAAGATTGTCGTTACCGTAGCATTGGCCATAAGTGGCGTAGGTTCATACCAACTCGACACTCTCGTCATGAGGTCTTTGACAAAATCGGACATGATCCCGTCATTGCTGTAATTGGTCTGAGCAACATTGCCAAATACGTCAGGGAACCAATACGTTGTGTTTATTTGCGGGCGATAGCCATACCTATGGATGCTTGCCGCGTCTATGAGTCCTTGAAAGCTCAATATGAATGGACTTATATTCGATGAATCGAAACCAAGAATGGTCAATAGCGTCGTGGGCTGAATAAGATAGAAATTTCGCACCATGTTCTCATTGAATTCTATGGTGCTATTGATGAAGCCATGATTGATCATTTGAAAAATAGGCAACGCCTCCCATCGAGACGTGTCCATGCTCCATTTGCCATTTGTGTTGACTGCCTGCGGAATGGGAAGCACGCGGGCCACCAGCGTTGGATTGTAACTTTTCCCGTTGTAGTCGATACCTGTTTTTGCCGCCTGGAGAGAGGTTCCTTTCGCCAAATAATAGTCATTCTGAGCGGTAATGACAAAAAATTCATACCACGGCATCGGAAATATCCTAGTAAATTTATCATACCAAGTACCTTCGACGGATAAGAAATCTTCATTCAAAGGAATAATAATCCCCGCTGTCGTAGGAAAAGAGTCATATGCCTGCGACATGATATTGTTAAATGAAATTTGCGCATTATTATAAGGAACGACTGTTTTTGACAAGATGCCGTTGGCACCAGCCATAATATCGTTGAACCATGCCGCCCCAACCGTTTGCGGCTCTCCGCCAAGCAGCCCTTTGCTCACAAGGGCGGGAAGCGCGGAGGAACCCAGCGTTTCTTGTAGAATAGCGGCTGCCGTACTACCCAACATGGATAACGTATAGTAAGTGAACTGGGTAAAATAATATTGAAAATCATAGCCAGTGACGGTAATCACTCGACCGGCGGACGTGGCGGCATCCCATTCCTGTTCCTCGCTCACATTGCCGACGACGCCAATCATAATGAGATTGTCATTATCGTATCGCGATCCGTTGATGATGACGAGCGACATTGGCGTAAATATCTCAGTCCATGTTTTTACCGAATTTACTCCGTCCGGGCCGCCCGGTGCCAGCGTAAGACCAAATGTGCCCGGCTGCGATGTATGAATGGCTTTTGAAACGGTCGCTTCGATGAGAGCGCCATTTGAAGAAGTCAAACTGTACTTCGCGCCGCCTTCTTCAAATGGATAGACCTCTATGCCGACTCTCGGCTGTGCGCTAAAGGTGCTCATCAGGGTACCATGGCTCCTAGCGAAGCATTAGGACTACTAAGAACATCCCAAGCGTTTTTAGGAGTATGAACCACTTTCGGCTTCTTCCCAACCCCTTCTAAAGTGAGCAAAGTTTTATTCAAAGCATTCCCAAGTGCCGTGAAATTTCCAGCAAGATCAAGCGCACTGTTGTTCAATCCTTGGAAATTGAGAATAAGCCCGTTTGTTGCGTCAAACATATCTTTTGATCGCTTAATTACCGCGTTCTCTTGGTTTGCTTTTTGGGCATAGGCTGATTTTCTGAACGCCGACTCAACGGGGGTTGATCCAAGAGCGGATGCTACCGAGTTCAAATGAAAGCGGTATGTAGATCGTGCTATTTCCGAACCACCAAACGCAGCGAGACCCTTCCCGCTATTCCAGTCGTCCATATTCCAACCGGCTTTCTTTCGTTCGGCAGCAAGTTTCGCAGCCATAATAGAAGCTATCCGTATGTTAGATGCATCTGAGTACGGGAGGTTAGTGAGAGAGGCCCATGTTCCGCGTTCAAACTGAAACGGTCCACGAGCACCGTAACCCTTATAATGATCGTGTAATTGGCCGCCACCCTCTGCGGCCCATGCTCCGGCCAAATATCCGACAGGAACTCCATACGCCTTAGCCGCTGTAACGAGATCAGGCATGTATGGCTTTTCTCTAGCGAGCATCGTTTTAGCGTATTTAGACGCATGTTTTGATACCGCTAATGCAGCCTGTCCCTGGACCGATACTCCTGCGACACCTCTTGACAAGGCGCTCCGAATACCTGTTCCCGCGAAACCCGCTTTGTTCCCAAACGAATTTCCAATATGTAATAAGGTGCTATTTGGCAAAATTTTGTCCAGATATTGAAGTGCCAGTACAGGACTCTTTTTAGCCAATTTGTCATATTCACCAACAATGTAACTTTCGCCAAGAGAGCCTTTGGCGTGTTTGTACCAATCTTCTCCAAAGACTTTTCCTAATTGGCTTCCTACAGGCAGACTCTTTCCACCGTTCTTGGCGAGCATCCATTGATAAAGCAAAGTTATACGAGCAGGAGAATTGACGGCACCATGTAGAGCTTTCGCCATGCTTCCGAAAGTGGCGGCTTCACCTGCTCCACTACGCATGGATGGGATACCACTCATCATCATACCGCTTACTGTAGCAGCAAGCCTGTTGCCATTAGTTCCACCAAAGCCCATTGAATTTGCGAGCACGCCTATGGAACTAGATAATGCTTTGAGCGAGGATGCTCTGTCCACACCTGCGGCAGTTCCAGCGGCGATCACTTCCTGATATTGATGGAGAATAGGTTGAAGATTTGTGTTGCTGCTAATTCCAGAGATTACCGCCTGTCTGGATACTCCACCTAGCTGCGTGTCAGACATGCCGCGCAAAAATGGCATGAAGGCCTGAGCGTAGCGCAACTGTTTGACTATTCCTGCGGAACCTTGAGCACTACCGCCTGTAATGCCGTAATCCGATAACATCTTTTCCGCGCCGGTAGTGGTTATACCATATTGGCTCATCCATCCTTTAGATACTTTGTTCTTTGCATAGAATTGATCTAAAAGTGCCTTGCTGCCCGTACCATAACCAAATTGGCCGGAGAGCCGTGACGCGCCGAGTCTTGCGTTCACATAAGGCTTCTCGGCACCGATTGCGCTACCGAGGACGTTTGTGAATTTATAGGCCGCTAATGCCCCGCCTATAGCAGCCGTAGCTCCTATAGCCATAGGGTCGAGAATATCAGCGAGTACGGACCCTCCAAGAGCGGCTTCCATATAGCCAGAGATACCGGGGCCGGTATACCGAGTCGCCCCGTTGCCCCAACGAGCTTGGCCCATTGAGGCATAGTGCGACTTCGCGCTTTTTACCTGAGCCAAGTGCTGTTGCGCGAGACTGAGTTCTTTGTCGTCCGTTCTGTTCATAGACGTGAGCAACGCGACTTGGCGTTCCGCGCTTTTTTCCAATTTGTTCATAACGCGATATTGCTTACGAAAATCGTTGATCCCACCTACCGCGATAGCGCCTTCGGCCCCGCCAACAGCACTCGTGAGCAATCCTGAACGATATTTCGCGCCAAGTCCCGCTGGAGAACTTGCCAATTGGACGGCGTCTTTTTTCGCTCTTGCCGATTCACGGTAACGCCCCATCCAGTCGCGGTAACTTTTATTGGTATGGCTTTCCAACGTGGAAAAAGTATCCTCAAGTGGAATACCGACATGAGCAGCAACGCCTTTCAATCGTTGCACATTCAAATTTTGCTGCGCGATTCGAGACGCACCCACTTGCGTATGAGCACTCGTTTGAATCATGCGCTGCAATCGCGCTTCGTGATTAAGAAGCGCCTTATGCAATTTGGCAGCAAGATTACCAACAGTGACGCCGGTTCCGGCTCCTTTTCCTCCGCCAAAAAGAGTTTGAGATGGATCGGCGACGTTAAATAGCTCTTTGAAGGTGCGAATCGTGGAAGGATTCGGGTCACGAAGAACCTGATGCCAGAGTCGTTCAAACTTGGACTCACCACCACCTTTCCTACCGCCGCCAGCGGTAGGCTTTCCCGTCATGTTTATCTCTGTAGTCATCCACGTCTCCCGTCAGGGTGTCCATGTTCCTTACGCAACTTCTTGGCGGCTTCCACAGCAGCACTGGAAACCATTTTCCCGAACAGTTTGAAATCGTCTATCATGACTTCGGACCACGCCTTCGCCACATTCTCAGGTCGCATTTCACCGGGTCGAGTGATTTGAGCATCAGGGTTGGTAGAGGCCCACATTTCGATGATCCAATCAAACTGCCAAGCTGACATGCTCCTCATCTCTTCCCCAAATGGGTTGAGTTTAAGGATTTGGCTTACCGTCCACAGCCGTTGACTGAGCGGGTTCTTCACTTCCGGTACGGCTTTTCCGAAACATGGCGAGGGCGTCTAAATAAGCCTCATATACCTCCATAATCGGTGCGCTATCGGGAAATTGGTCAATGTCCACTACTGGCTTGCCGTCTTTGCCCGCACTGTAAGGCCATGTCGCGGTAGATCGTTGTAGCAAAATGGGAAACGTAGCCAGAGCTTCATACTTGAAGAAAGTATTGAAATCCAACCCATCGGCAGAACCGACATGTTCAGGGTCATCCTGTGCGCGAAGAAAACGAGCCAACGATCCAATGCGGGCTTCGTCACGGAATGAGGGAATCTTGAACTGGTATGTTTCGCCAAGTACAGATACCGTGAGTTCCTGTTGTGTGAGTGGGTTTGATTGTTCTGTCGCCATGAAAAAAGCCTCCGTTAGATGGAGGCTTTAGTGTATAGACACTACTCAATTAAAACAAGTGTTACAAGCCAGCCACATTCAGCGCCGTACCAATGAGAGCCGCTTGCTCAATGGTCTGGATGGCCTGATTGCTGTTCAATATGCTGATACCCGCCGCATTTAGAATATCGAGCGCCTGGAATGCAACGCTCTGCGTGATCGGTTGATTGGCTGGGATGTTCAAATTGAAGTTCTGAGCAACGGCCCCCACATAAGTCATGATCGGAACGGCGCTCTCGTTCATAATATGGAAGTCGAAGCTATTGTTGCTTAGCACCTCCAGCATGGACGACGGATAGCCAAGGAAACCAAGACCTTTCGTAGTAAGTTCAAATGAGTCGATAGAGACGGTAGGGGAAATTTTGAGCTGCTGAATTTCCTGCGGCTTTTCAGAACCGATCCCATACAGGCTTTCCGTACCCCAATCGTTACTGGCGCTTGAGGTTTGCCCGAAACCGACCACGATGTCGCCCAACATGATCGTGACCATGTTTCCATTGCGTACCCCATACGCCAACTGCTGTGCATTGAAACTAGGCATGTTTTACTCCTACGCCGTCAGGCTCAAGGGTTGAATGGTGGTGTAAATCGTAACGAAATCGACCTGCCCGACGAATACCACATCCACAGTAACGGAAGCCGTACTCGTTTCCCCATTGTAATTGATAACGAGGGTCTTTGGATTCCAGGAAGCTAATATACCGTTGCTTCCTTCAGTGTAAATAAGCGCGTTGAGCAATTTCTTCGCGGCATTCATAATGCGGCCCATGCCTACCGAACTGGCGATTGAACCCGCATAAGGCTGAAGGACAGAGATCAGACTATACGCCAGGAAGTATCGGCATGACACCTGCTGGTTAAACACGTTCTCAGGGTTATTGTCAATTTGCCATGTCGTCATGTCACGGATAATCGTCGGAACACCTGTATGAGACGAAATATGAATCGGCATGACGCCTGTGTTAATCAATTGGTTGATTTCCGAAAGCGTCAACTGTACTTCTACGCCAGTTCCATTGAGGGGTTTGTAAGTCAACGGAATAGCCACGCGATTGCCACAAGCCATA
>JAKBSX010000481.1 GCA_021844725.1 Actinomycetes bacterium
AATCTGCGCAGATTCTTTTGAAGGGCGCATCTGGCAAGTCGGAGTTGGTATGATTACGCAGTAATGTTTGATGGTAAAGCATGGCACATCTACAGAGGGAAGGATGTCGGAGTGGATTTTGGCTGGGATGCGGACTACGCGTTCTCAGACTCGAAGGGGCGGGTCTGGTTCACGACCAATCAATCGTCGCCGAACCCGGGTATCGTGTTGCGCAACAACGGGAGCTGGTCCGTCATTAATTTCGCGGGATATCCGGGCGCTATCTATGTTTTCAAGATTGCCGAGGACAACTTCGGAAACCTTTGGTTTGCTACGGAGGCTGGATTAATTGAATACACCGGAGGGAAATGGTACCTGCTTGACAAAGACAATAGCCCGTTGCAAACTAATACGTTGAGATCGGTGGCTGTGGATCAGAATGGGAATATTTGGATTGGAACAAACCTGGGCCTATACGTTTACAATCCGGATGGCATCGATTTTACGCCGCCTTCAGATTCAGCGTCCATTGATTCCCTGAGCGTCAGTCAGGGTGCTTCCGGAGTGATCGCGAGATTCCGGGCAACGGGGGTGCAGGACAGCATTAGTCAATTAGATCTGCAGCGCGCGATTAATCCGTTCAAGTTCTGGACTTATGCCACTCTGAAACCGCCCTTTCCCCCATCGGGTTCTGTGGAAATGATCGACTCATCCGCAGTGAACACAGAAGTCTATTATCGGATCAAAGAGGTGGACTTGCAGGGACGTGCTAGTTACTCATCGCCGGTAGAACTCAATGGCGCCGCTAAGCCGCCGCTACTTGCAGGTTTTACGATTTCACAGAATTATCCGAATCCATTTAACGGAACCACAAGCATCGATGTAACCCTTGAGAACGCCGGGGAGGTCTCGATCACCGTTTACAATGTGCTTGGTCAGAAGGTAGTTAACCTTGTGAATCATGAATACTCCAGAGGTACGTACCATTTTCCGCTGGATCTGTCGCGCCTGGCGTCGGGTGTGTATTTGTGCAGAGTGAAGGTGGGAGAGACGAATAAAATTAGGAAGCTCGTTCTTCTCAAATAGCAACCGAGGAAATGAGCGATGAAATTCTTCCATCGTGATTGCGGTTAAGATGCAAGCCTGGTGAGACAGGGCGGGTGCCTTTGTTGGGGCATGGAAAGGGGAGTGAATGTGAGCCCATCGGGGGAGGCTAGAGCGCTTGAGTGAGTTTGAGTATAATCCTCCCTGGCCGACCCTGCGGGGCTTTGTTAGCCTCTTCGATCGCGGTACGAATGACACTGAGTAGCGCCTTCTCTGTCAGCATGAAGGTCGTTATCAGAGTTATAAAATGATTGAGGCCTCCGAATTCCAATATCCGCTTGCCTTGCTTGAGTTCCAGTTTAAAGGTGTTGCGGTTGGGCAGGTCGATGATCGAAAAGCCAATGTCGCGAAGTGAATCCATGAAGTGGGCGGGATTGTATACTGAGAACAAGAGAGTCTGGCGAAAGTATATATCCCTGAGGAAACGATCTTCTAGTGGCCACCAGAAGACTGGCGCCATGCCAGGGTAAATTGCGATCTCACCGTGGGGGCCGAAAGGAAACGAGTTTACTATGGCGGAATTGAAAGTTGACCTGTTGTTGAAAGTCCCCAAAAATGCTTTTACCGATGGTTCAAGTTGGTCCTTGAGATTGAGAGGCTTAGTGTTCTTGAGAAATCGCGAAGTAAATGATGTTGAACGGTCTCTGTATGCCATGAGCAGCATACCTGGGCCAGAGATTTGATATTTCAACATTCGGGATTGTGAGTCGTGGAGCAAGCGTTCAAGTTGCGGGAAGTATGTCTCGTCCTGAACCTTCGTGCGTGGATTGCCAGTTTCGGAAAGTTGGGCTTCTATAGACTTGGACATATTGCCCATTTGCTTCCTTAGTCTATCTCTTATGCGATTGTCTACCGGGTTGGATTCCGGGGAGGAATGAATAAGGGATGTGAGGAAGCTGAGTTTTTGGGAGGATCCTGCAATGTGCAGTTTGACTCCTAACGTCTTGTCGTCCACTTTGCTTGTTTTAATTTCAACCAATGCTATGATCTTAAGAGTGTCAGGATCGATTAGGCTAGCGTCTCCAACGCGAAGGATATTTGTAATACTATGGAGAAGAAGGATGCGGCCTTGAATATGTCTTGCTTCCTTAGCGGCTGAAACTTCACCAATGCCTCCAATTCCGGTGGGGAATCGTGAAACGGCTGGATGCGTGAGATGTTTCAAGAGTAGTTCGGATTCATCTCGATAGAAGACCCAAACAAATGCGTCGCCTAGGGATTTACCAAGATAAATGACTTGCCTTATGGAATGCTGATTCTGCGAGATTGCCTTCAGCCTTCGCTGGAACCAGTTGAGGGGAAGGGCGGACTTATGAGCGATAATGTGACGTTTCTCTTTGCTAAGAGCATTATAGGTTGTTTCGAGATCAAGTAATGCCTTAGCAAGCTCGGGTTGAAACTGAAGGATTTTTTTCCCATTCTCAGGGTTTGACCTGTAGTGTTTGAGCAGACAAAGCGTTTCCCAGCATCTTTGATAAATGCGGCCAGTGGATTCAAATAGGCGCTGAATCTCTTTTTGAGTTGGCACGACTGAATTGTGACCCGCTGGTGCATGCTGTGAAAGAGCTGGATTACTGACCTTTGTTGCCCGAGAACTACCCCGGGATCCAGAAGTTATTCCCTTTTTCCACGATATAGCAATGGCTCATTCGCAGCGTAGGTGCCATTGATATACTCCGTATCCCAATTAGGGCCTTATGACTTCTTCGAGCACGAGAACAAACAGGAGGGAAATCAAAGATTGACTGCATTCCACCAATAGAAGAATGCCGCCGGATTCGATTTCTTCAGTTTGTTAAGCTTGGTGTTATGTGGAGCCTCAATGACCCTATCGGCTATTTGTCGGAGGTCTGAGAATTTTTCAATATTCTTCTCATGCCCGGGAATCAAGTGACAAAGATAAGCTATCTTAGCTGCATCCAGAATGGCCCTCTCAATATGGTAATTCTCCGAAAAGACAAAACTACCGACTCTCTCAATGCCGTGCTGCAACTCAATGAAGTTTCCTTTTCCATCGGCGCCGCGAAGAGCAAGGCACAAAGACGTCTGATATGCATCTTCCAGAACATCCGCTGGCGTTGTTCCCTTTAAGCCACGGTATGCAATTTCCGTCTCCGCTGTCTTGTAGAAAGTGCTTCGAATCGTTTCCAGGTCAGTTGAAACGTCGAAAAGGGTCGCGATGTCATAGAGCTGCTTCATGATCTCCATACTCATACTCTTGCCACTCTTGAAGTAAGGGACACCTGTTGTGCCTGGTGCAAAAGCGGTGAGTTTGTCACCCAGCAGGTCTTCAGGTGACGGGACATTGACAAGAACAACTTCAGGAGAAGTGTTCAGGAATTTCGATTCTATCTTACGCTGCAAAATACTCCGGTAACTATGCGATTCGAAAAGGACATCAAGCAGAACATAATCTTCGGATGCACTCGTCTTGTGAACGGGATCATAGAAGAACTTGAAGTGAGCCTTTTCAATTTGTGATTTAACGTTACGCCTCTGTTCCTGAACCCTGTTGAACCCCTGGTCTTTGACAAAACTATTGAAAGTGCCCTCAAGTCTATCAGGCCTGTCGGCAAGGACTATGATCCCGTT
>JAKBSX010000482.1 GCA_021844725.1 Actinomycetes bacterium
TTACATGTTGGGCAAGAACCGATCGTACAGTCGAAACGTCCACTTCAAGACGCTCTGCAATTTCTGATTGCGGTGGTAAGTTAGTACCAATTCGTATTAGTCGTGAAACGAATGTCTCCACTAAGACGTATGAATCTGTCAATGCTCGGCCGACAGGATTTATTTGCGGCGCTGGCCGCCACTCCCGCGAAAGTCGTCCAAATATCTTCGCTTGTTTGACTACTCGGTTTAAACGACTGGCTGTCCAACTGAGATACCCGCAGATATCGGTTCCGGTAATAGGTTCCTCAAGTACCTCAATTGCTTTGATGAGATTATCAACTTCAACTGAATGCCGTATCGCTAAATTGTATTCACGTGATAACTTTGCCCCCGCATCGTCTTGCCTAAGACGAACCATTAGCTGGTGAGCACGTTGACGGGAAACACCAAGATAAGTTCCAATTTCTTGGTAGGTTGGTTGACATCGATGTTTCTCGCTAAAGGATTTGAGACAATTGACAAGAGCTTCGCGTTGATTGCTCCATGAAAGCTCAGCTGAATGGCGATCCACCGATAATTCAAGTCCTTCGGCTTGCAAACGCTTTAGCGTTATACAAACCCAAGCATAAGTCCTTCCAAATGCAGTAGCAATCTCTTTATAGGTCGGATTACGATTATAACTGCGAGAAAAGTCTGCTACAAACTCGATGAGGGCCGGACGCAATTCTGACCACAGGATTTTTTGGCTTGGACCCCGGGGACGAAGATTTGGTGACGGAAGTTTAGGCATCGGAGCATCTAGTATTTTAGAGGGGCTCAATATCTCCTACCAAATTGGAGTGGGCCAATCGACCTCTTGTATACTGAAAAGTTGGGGCCTGGGAAAGATGATGAAATGGTTGCCTAGGTCTGCTGTCACGATACTACCCTCCCTCAAATTTTACAGGACGGTTGCTATGGGTTCTCAGCTGCAAGCGCATCGACTGCACCAGAAGCGGGGCCTCCTGCGCATCCCCCTCCGATGTTCTCAAGTCGTTCCGGCCACGCCTCGCGCCACAATTTCCGATCGAAATCATCATTTAAGTTTGCAGAGACAGCAATCCGATCATTCGTGTCGGAAGATACCGCCGGACGACGCACGGTTTAGGAATCAGATCGAGTTAGTCTGTCTAGTAACATCTAGTATCATTTAGCCTGTTCAGTGAGGGTGCCAGTCTGTTTAGTAACATCCAGTAACAAGCAATATTGAGCATTTGATTCCCATTTGATTCCCAAAACAGTTGGTTTTATAACTATAAAAACCGACCCTACAGATCAGTCGAGCTTCAATAATTCTCTAAATTTCATTGTGTTAAATCGCACGAGTAAAATTTACAAGCACAGATTTATGAAACTGAAACTCCCGTTATCGGGCAGTAAGCGCTGTCAACAAGAATGGTATTAAAATTAGCCGGTCTAGTTGTTTTTGGTACATCATATTCAATTGCTTTAGGTCGTTCAGACTGAAGTTGTTCCTGTGGAATAGAATTCTCCTCACCCATAATTCTTATTTCATTAAAATGAGTGAAGCTTACGTTAAACTTGACATTGGGTTCGTTAGTACTCATATTCATATTATACAACCTACTTTTCTATCCATCTACCAGCAAAAGTCCTAATCTGGTGACCAATCACTGGCGATTGTCTAATGATTTCCCCCGTAACAATACTTGGTAAAACCTGCCCAATCTGTTGTAAAAGTTGATTTGTCAGCTGCTGTACTTCAATGGGAGGCTGGTTGAGATCGACACCCATGGGTAGCCCAAGATTAAGATTGATATTGATTTGGGGATTGCTGGGAACATTTCGTACCTTTCGAAAATGCGCCTGAGCCTCATATCTATGTAATTTTTCTGTGCTCTCGAGAATTGCCAATGGAACACTATCTATCGTAAATTCTTCGCAGTCTTTCAATACCACATCGGGGTCAAGATTATTGCGTAGTTCTAGTTCGTTTTCATATTCCTCAAATAATTGCCACATTAGACCCTCAAGATCATTTGGAGGTTCTTCCACGGGCAATCCTATTTCCTTCGCTTCTTTTCTCCCTATGGCATGTCCATGAAAGTACATTTTCTCAGTAAGTACTTCTACAATGGCGGATAGTTTTTCCTCATCCACCTTTTCGTTGTGTGAAGCCAAAAGTTTCCGTGCAACTAAGCGAATGTGTGAGTACTGGCGATTAATCTTGCCTAGAACCAGCGGTGTAAGGTCACCAGAAAGCATCCCCACAAGATGTGAGAGAGCCGCTTGATCATTTATGTTCGCACGATCTTTGACAAAAGACAAATATGAAGAAACATCTTCAACGCTAATTTCGGTCGGTGGAATAGTAGAATTACCTATGCTAACTTGAGTAAGTGTAGGATCAATAGGTCCTAGCTCAGCTTTCCTCCCCATTAGGATTTTGTCAGCTCCTAGAGATATCATAGTTGCTGCGCTCTGAGCCTTGTATGGAATTAAGACGTTAAATTCATCGAACATTTGACGAAACATAGTAACCATACGCCATGGCACACTAACATCGCCCCCTCTGCTGTAAAGAAAGAGGTCTAATTTTTTGCACTCTGGAACGGCACGTTCAATGGCAAGTAGCTGATCGTACATGGGTCGCACTACATCCTCCGCTATCGAAGTATATAAAGGTTGCCTGTCACCAGTTACGTAGACAAGTAAACACGACTCTCTAGCTTTTTCAATTTTGTTAATTAATTGCTTCTGTGGTCTTTCACTCATTTTGATTCTTCACTACTGCACTCTTGAATTTTATATACCTGATATATCTTAGCATCTCGTGTCGAGACGACATCTTTCCTGCATGGGCACCCCTCCGCCAGTGCAATATAAATAGTTGCCCAAACAGATTAATTCGACAAAATAGTTATATATTGGCAAATATCCTATTTGGATATAATCCGTTAATCTACTAATAACACTAAATCTTCCAGATATAAACTTTAGTTATCACTCGTTATCAGTTTAACCGCTTTACCATATCCTCCATGCTTGTAACAACATCATAATTCACATGAAGTGCTTCAAAATGTCGCCTCCCGCAATTGACCTTGATATTTTCTTCACTACGTCGCTCTTCTGCTAACAGAGTACTCTTTGTTTCCCTCACTAAATATATTCTGGCATCTTTTTCAAAAACAATCGCCCAATCTGGATTATATGAGCCAATCGGTGTATCGATTTTGAACCAACTGGGAAGTTTCAAGAAGTATTTGACGTTCTCATTATTGTCTAATGCATTTGCAAATTCTTTTTCTACATTCGACTCGATTTCTACGTAATCGTATGGCGTTTTATTTGAGTTTCTTACTTTATATAGGTTGTCAATATATGCGCCAAGTACGTTGGATGTCTCTGGCTCTAATCGGCGCATCTCCCATACTTGATTTGCCAGCTTTTCATATTTAATACCTTCAACCATTAGCTCATTGAGCTGTTGGCGTGTTTCATGCGTGACCAAGGCAATAAAGGCTTGTGGGTTTATTCTAAACTCGTCTAACCTGCCAGATTTCAACAGAATCTTACTAAGTGTCGCTCTTGTCAATTCGGTCTCGTTCTGCAAGTAATTCAAAATGTCCGGTAAAAATCGGGGAAGAGATGTGTCGTACGAACCTGTTTCAATGATTTCATCGGCTTTGA
>JAKBSX010000483.1 GCA_021844725.1 Actinomycetes bacterium
TTCCGATCTTGCTAACGCTATCTCTTCTGCGTTAAACTCTGTTTCCTGTTCTTTCAATATTTCTGGGTAACACCGAGACGATCTGTTATTGGACATCTCGCTTACTACGCCGGACATTCGCATTGTAGGGATGCCTTTCTGTTGCAGGTTTTAACTTGACCTTACAACTAATAGGATTTTGTAGCAAGGTCTGACCCATATTTTACGTTTCACGGTTACTAATGACGCCCTCGGTGGTAATTTCGTCAGGGTGACGAATTTCTTACACTTTCTGCTCCCGTACGTGCTATAAGGGTAAGCTTGAAAATCCCTTACTTGTTTTGGCCCATATCGATTACCCCAACACCGTCGAGGTATTCACCTTTATTAGTATCGCCCAAAGTGAATACCACATCTCTTTCTACCCTCGCCGATTGTCTAGAGGCTGATTTGCCCGTTGCGACCGTGGGGTGGCCAGATCATCGATGAGCAGGGTTATTAGCTTGTTTGGATACTCTTGCAGCGCGGCCGATAGCAGGGTGCTGCGAATAACTCTTGCCTCCTCCTGATAAGAGGGCACAATGAAGATTAATGTCGGAGTACGTACGTCGTAGAACTCTTCTAGCTCCAGTCTCACCAGCCTATGATGGCTGCGGGCGCGATAAAAGAAGCCAAGCCGACTAACGAGATAGGCCACTGCATATGCTGTTGGAAGTGTGATAATGAGAAGGTATCGAACTGACTCTGCCCTGTCGACGGCAGTCGAACGAGCGGAGTTGAGCAGGTCGATGAAAAGCCAAGTCGCGAAGTAGGCACACCAGGCTGCAAGTGTGAGCACAATTGCCAAGCGACCGAGAGCAAGTCGAAGATCACTAACAGCAGGAGCCACTGAACTCGGAGTTGTTTTTCAGCGATCACTCCCCCATTGGCGTCGCGCTGTCGGCTGGATGGGTGTCGCTGCTGAGTCTGTCCCCTGGTCTGGGGTTAATTCAAGCATCCTCACGATTTCTTTCCTACGCTTTAGGAGGCGCAAATTTGGGCGTAGACCCGATTTGTGTTTGGGATCCCTGAACTACCTAGATGAGAAACGCCGTAACCATAGGAACCGGCCTTACTGAGAGGATCCTATATAATAGGTCTAAACACGAAGAATATGCAGGTAAAGTAACGTTAGTGCGGCTCAACCCGGGTTGCATATACTGCTCAGCATTTCAGAAATGAATCTTTTATGACTTTCACCACACGATGTTGAAAGTTGTCCTTTCCCTTTTGATATCTGCTTAAAGGCAAGTACTGGACCTCGAGGAGCCGGGAATTGAGCCACACACCTGTCTTCTTGGCGCATTTTTGAAACTGCCGCGACATAGGATTATAAAGACACGGCAAATATACTGGCATGTAATGACCAGTGATACCGCTATGCCTAATGCTGAACCAGGTTCATCGAAAGCATCACTTGACCATCATGCTCCAAATACGACTTGGACTCGAGCTGAAGCGACTTCGACGGGTGCAGCCGTCGAAGTGATCGACCTCCACAAACGCTATGGCGAATTAGACGCAGTAAAAGGCATCAACCTCTCAGTGGCTCCAGGAGAGACATTCGGATTCCTGGGCCCAAATGGCGCTGGGAAGTCCACCACTATTAAGATATTATGCACATTAGTGGCACCCACCTCAGGTCTGGCCCAAGTTGCAGGATACGATGTTGTCAAGTCTCGCAACGAGGTGAGGCGCAGAATAGGTCTGGTTTTTCAAGATACAACTTTGGATGACTATCTTACCGCAGAGGAAAATCTCCGTTTTCATGCGGACCTCTATGGCGTACCGCGAAAAGCAGTCAAATCTCGACTTCAAGAAGTCATGGAAATGGTTGGCCTTTGGGAGCGACGGAAAAGTGAGGTAAAGACCTTTTCAGGTGGAATGAAGCGCCGCCTCGAAATTGGACGCGGACTGCTTCATGCTCCACGGGTGCTCTTTCTTGACGAACCTACCGTCGGGCTCGATCCGCAGACCAGAAGCCATATTTGGAACTACATACATGAACTGCGCAAACGCGAGGACATTACCATCTTCCTAACAACCCACTATATGGACGAAGCCGAGAACTGTGACCGCATCGCCATTATTGATAACGGCCAGATCGTGGCAGTAGACACACCTGAAGCCTTGAAGGCGTCGATTGGCAAAGATCGAGTCGAGATCCAGACGGATAGCAATAGCGACACCGTCAATGCATTGAAGAGTCATTTCGGTCTGGATGCAACCGAAAGCGAGGGAGTAGTTGCTTTTCATGTCAGCGGTGGAGAACAGTTTGTTCCGCGATTATTCTCAGAACTCTCACTTCCCATACGGTCTATCCGGGTGGCCCGCCCTACTCTCGACGACGTGTTCATGAACTATACAGGCCGCACGATTCGCGATGCCGAGTCGTCTATCAGCGAACGGATGGCCACTAATCCATGGATGCGAGCAAGGAGTCGAAGATGAGCAATGACCTCTCTGCACCTGCCCAAACGTCAAC
Source organism: Actinomycetes bacterium (assembly GCA_021844725.1). The sequence continues at coordinate 2,504 of JAKBSX010000483.1, forward strand.
TGGGCTGGTGGCAAGCATCCCGGAAAGTCGCATAGCAGGCGGCCGGTTGCGTGACGACTTCCGGGGAATCAGCGTTGTCTGGCGACGGGAACTTATACGTTTTTCCCGTAACCGGGTACGCATAATCACCGCATTAGTGCAACCTGTTCTTTTCCTTTTCGTTCTCGGCACAGGATTGTCGCCAGTGCTAAAGGGCGGACCCCATGGATTCGATTTCAAAACATTCCTATTCCCTGGCATTCTGGGCATGACGGTACTGTTTACAGCAATGTTCTCCGCGGTATCAATCGTATGGGATCGTGAGTTCGGCTTCATGCGTGAAATGCTGGTGGCACCCGTACGCCGCTCTGCTCTGGTAGTAGGGAAATGCGCAGGTGGTGCAACTGTGGCCACTCTACAAGGTGCAATCATCATTTTGCTAGCTGGACTAGTCGGAGTACCCTATGCACCTGTCTTGATTCTGACTCTTCTGGGTGAAATGGCACTCACAGCATTTGGAGTTACTGCGCTCGGAGTTCTGATAGCGGCAAGAATGAGCCAGGTTGAATCATTTCAGTTTGTAATGCAGCTATTGGTCCTCCCAATGTTCTTTTTATCTGGGGCTGTATTTCCCCTGGCCAACCTCCCGCAATGGTTGGCGGTTCTTACCCGACTGGATCCTCTAAGCTATGCCATAGCACCGATGCGCACTGCGGTATTCGAACATCTCAAGGTAGCACCATCCCTACTCAAGACGCTTGAACCGGCAATCACTTGGGATGGTTGGCGCGTTCCTCTCGGACTCGAACTCGGCCTTATCGCTGCAGCTGCCATAGTGCTGCTTTTCGCTGCAGTGGCGCAATTCTCAAGACCCGAATAACCATGCCTCGCTCGCATGGATCCGCACTATAGTTTAGCTCTACCCACGACCCACAGAATTCAGCCGTTTTGGGCCACCATTTTCAAAGTGCTAGTGCAATCCTAGCCCTTTCTCATGAATGGCCATAAGTTTTCTCAAAATAATAGCGTCAAGCCCATATGAGACAACTTGTCCCTATTGGCATTGCTTTGTGTGAGATAAGTGTTCACCCGGATAACTTACGCCGCTAAAAAAGGATTCAGCACCGCCTCTCGAAAATTCCCCTGTTGGTTTATTTTGCATAGTTCACCCTTAGTGCTGTCA
>JAKBSX010000484.1 GCA_021844725.1 Actinomycetes bacterium
GATCCTGCCTTGAGAAGCTCTTTTAACCATCTCAGCGACGTAGCGCCCCTCTTGTTATGCAGCAGCGAAGCCCGCAATTCGGGATCAGTGGAATGTATCGAAACATATAACGGTGACAGCCTTTCGGTGATGACTCTTTCTAGATCTGCCTCAGTAAATCTTGTTAGTGTGGTGAAATTTCCATATAAGAAAGAGAGGCGATAGTCATCGTCTTTCATATATAGGCTTTTTCTCATTCCCTTAGGAAGTTGATATATAAAACAGAATTCACAGTGATTGTCGCATGTGCGAACCTGATCGAAAAGAGCCGATTCTATTTCCACCCCCAGGGGCTGACCCGCTAACTTTTCCACGGTTACAATTCGTGCGAGACCACCTCTATCAATCTCTATCTCAAGGTCGGGTTCTTCTACTAGTAGTTGATATTCGATTATGTCTCTAGGTCTTCGACCATTGATAGATAGGAACTGATCACCCTCACATATCTGTGCAGACTCCGCTGGAGATCCCTTGGTAACTGAGAGGACGCGAGGCGAGGACATGTATTCCATAGTATTAGGGACCTACTAAAGTGTTACAGGTGAACGTCAATAAGGTATATCTAGCCAAACCACGGGGATTTTGCGCCGGCGTGGAAATGGCTATTAAATCGCTCACTTGGATGGTTAGGGTATTCGAGTCCCCTGTTTACTGCTATCACGAAATTGTTCACAACCGGGTGGTTGTTGATAGATTTGAACAGCTGGGAGTGATATTTGTAAATGATATCAGCGAGGTTCCACCTGGAGCTCCGGTGATGTTGTCGGCTCACGGATCAGCTCCAGAGATAGTCGAATCCGTCAGAGAAACGGCTGGCATCAATGTCAATGCTGTGTGCCCTCTTGTTACAAAAGTCCATCACGAAGTCAAGGTTAGGTCGAAGAAAGGTTATTCAATAGTCTACGTGGGTCATAAAGGGCATGACGAGGCTATAGGCACCATGGCGGTCGCTCCCGAATCGGTGAAACTTGTAGAAACTGAAGCTGATCTCGAACAGCTCCAGATTGATGATTCATTAGTTGCCCTTCTTACTCAAACTACTCTTTCCATAGACGAGTGGGCGGGGGTGAAGCAGGCTGCTGAGATGAAATTCCCCAATATCTGGATGCCAAACCGTTCGGACCTGTGTTTTGCCACCACAAACCGTCAAATGGCTATAAGAGAGATAGCGTCTCTTTCAGAGATAGTGATTGTCATAGGATCTGCAAACTCTTCAAACACGGTCGCATTGGAAAAGACTGCAAAACGCTATGGAGCAAAGAGGGTTTACAGGATTAATCACCCGGACGAGCTGCCAACCAACCTTGAGGGGATTGTGGGCGTCACCGCCGGGGCATCTGCGCCTGAAGATTTGGTGAAATCAGTTATTGACCGCATGAGTCCACTTGATGGAGTTGAAGAGGTAAACGTCACCTTTGAAGAGGAATATTTTCCACCACCTCCGGAACTGCGTGACCTTCTACGTACCATTTCAGATCTTGTTTCTTTATCGCTCGTTGCTCCTAGTTGCAAGGATTACCCTGTTGACAATGACAGGAATGTAAAGGCGTCAGATATCCTGGAAGGACTCACAGCCAAATCCTAAATATCAGAATCTATTTGGACTTTGTTAATTGACCAAAGTGTAAAAATCTAGACATTTACCCCATCAGAATCTATTCTCGACACAGATATGAAAAAGGGAGTTGCTATGAGCCACGACGACGAAAAGAGGCCCCCATTTCCGCCATTTGATATGTCCTCTGCTACCCAAAAGGTAAGAATGGCTGAAGACGCTTGGAATAGTAAAGACCCCGAAAGGGTAGCCCTTGCTTACACGGTAGATTCCCAGTGGCGCAACAGGTCTGAATTTATAACTGGCAGAAAAGAAATAATTGAGTTCCTCCGCCGCAAATGGACGAAAGAGCTTGGATATAAGCTGATCAAGGAACTCTGGGCAGTAAGCGAGAACCGAATCGCAGTTAGGTTTGCCTATGAATGGTATGACGATGCCGGAGATTGGTTTAGATCCTATGGGAACGAAATGTGGGAATTCAACCAGTCTGGACTGATGACCAGGCGATACGCTTCCATTAATGATCTAGCTATTACAGAGGATGATAGAAAATATCTTTGGAGTGGATCAAGGCGTCCAGACGATTACCCTTCACTCTCCAGTCTCGGCTTGTGAAGTACACCTATTACTTTACGGCACTGAGCCCTAATTTTTCTTGAGCCTGATCAAATGCAATTTGAATCCCGTGTTGCAACTCTTCGGTGAGTTTAGTTATATCTGATCTTGAGATATGGCGTTTAGATCCAGCCGCTGAAGTTCGCGAAGGATATATTGGGTCACCGACTACTAATAACACTTTGCTAAAGCGCGGTAATTTTTGATCTCGTCCCCACGCACGCTCCGCTCCCCCAATTCCAACCGGTACAATTGGCACATTTGCTTTTAGAGCCAAATAAGCAGCACCTTCAAGAACGTCATCAACTTTTGGTCCGGAGTTCCTGGTGCCTTCAGGGAAAAGAACCAGTGGCTCGCCATTCGAGAGTACTGCCACACAACGACTCATAGCATCTCGATCAGCCACTCCACGATGAACCGGAAACCCACCCAATGCTGTAAGTATGGCTCCAAATCCCCATATGTTGAATACTCCATCTTTTCCCATATAACGTAGCCTTCTGGTAGTGAGGGAAGCTACGAGTGGAGTATCTAAATATGACCTGTGGACCGGAGTGAGAATAAACGGGCCGTCGGGTAGTTTCTCTGCCCCTTCAACTGAAATCCGCCATACGGTTTTATTGACGAAGTGAACCAGTGTCCTTGCAAATCCATAAGCATACAATTCCCACGATTTGACGGGACGTGCAACAAAGTGTATCGGTTTCTTTCTATCTTTCATTTGCTACTCCGAATCTAATCTTCTGTGGGTCTTCGAACCATCCATAGCTGAGCAACCAACTCTTCAACCTTTTCCGGTTCCAGCAATGTGGTATCGATTACAACGGAATCTTGTACCTGAACTGTGGGCGCAGCTTCACGATTCAGGTCACGTTGATCACGTTCCCTTAGCCCTTCTGCGCTCGATTCAGTTCGTCTCTTACTTCTCACACTATCATCGGCGTAGAGGTAAACCTTTACTAGCGCTTCCGGGAATACCACCGAACCAATATCTCTGCCCTCGACCACAGATGCGCCGTGTGCATCCACCCATGCGCGCTGCCACTCGAGCAAAGTACGTCTAATTTCAGGACTTACAGCGATCTTGGATGCCATGGACGACACTTTTTCACTGCGGATATCTCTACTGACATCAAGTCCGTTTATGTAAGACGCACCGTTTTCAAAAGCCATTTCAACCTGACTTATAGCTTCGATCATTTTTTCATTTTCGTCAGGGGCTATGCCTTTTTGAATTAGCACTAAAGCTGCCATGCGAAAAGATGCGCCGGTATCCAGATGACTCATGCCAAGTCTTTCTGAGAGCCGACTGGCCAAAGTGGACTTGCCAGTTCCCGCTAGCCCATCCACAGCTATTACATCTATTCTTTTTCCCTCTTCGTTATCCATTACCCGCCCTTGACATCTTCCCCTCCGTTACTGAAGGTGATTCCTGAGAACCAGTTATGCTCATGAC
>JAKBSX010000485.1 GCA_021844725.1 Actinomycetes bacterium
TCGTCGCGCAGCGACGTAGCGAGGGTCAAAATCTAGACTATCTGATAGTTTTTCTCTCGAGTTGGTCACATTAATTCTTTATGAAAATTTGTGGCAGCGCGTTTAGGCGCCAAGCCTTTTCGTTGCTGATCATCCACTGTAAAACGGCTTCACCTTCAGATGGCATTCGACCGTTACCAGTGAGACAGTCGACTGCTGTTTGTGAAGGTGATGCAAACCTAATGCCATCTTCTAAGAGTGTTCGTTCCCACACAACTGGATCGAAAGGTTTGAGTAGGGCGACATTGGCGCCCTCATCGGTTGGGATCAGGCCAAGTTCACTGGCAAGAGCGATCGGGTCATCGGAGTATACAGCAAGCAGAGCTGGTCCAGCTACAGCTGCAAGCCGAGCAGCTGCAAAGGATCCTGTTACAACGGTTCGTTTATTAATCGAGATAAGTCGTCGAAGGGTTTGATTGGCTCCAGCTGGAGCAATATAAGTTGTTCTTTCATTAGTGCGAAAAATATCGTAGGAGATTGTCCATCGTCGGATTAGTCCATCTATATCAACTGAGATAACGGTTCCTCGGGCCGTTCGTTCGACAAGCGCTTCATCATCTAAGGTGGTAAGCAAACGAGAAACATAACCCGGTGTTAGCTGAGTGGCAGTAGCAAGTTCGCGTACACCATATGGTGGATTTATATCCACGAGGGTTCTAATTACGCGGCCTGCTTTAGGTCCCTGAAGCCGAACCTTACCTCTTGGCAACGGAGATGGGTCTTTCCGAGCTCCCTCGGTATCTATAAAGATCGTGGGGTTATCTAGGCGTAGGAAAGAATTGCCGGTGAGATCTATGTAGTTAATCCCTTCGGAGCGCAACCGGTCCCTGCTACCATCGCTGAGCCAAGGAGAAACGACAAGAATAGGAATATTACCTGCCAAATTGCGGAGCGTGCGTCGTAAACCCCCAAGTAGTCGGTCCACGTCTCTGGGGCTGAATCTTTTCTTTGCTTCAACTGCAACCGTACTGTAAATACCGCTAGGACTTTTCACATCAATGGCCGCGTCTACTCGCCCACGTCCCGGAGCAGGCATCTGACGAACAGTAGGGACGATTTCCCAGTTACCGGGAAGACGACTTCTGAGCCAGTTAACTGCTATTTGTATCATCTCATTTTCTGCAAGGTCCGTGTTTGCTTTCATTATAAACCACTACTATAGCAGGCTTGTTGCTGATAATATATATGTTGCCAAAGTTAGTAAACAGATTAGATTTAGGCAACAAAGGAGGATCTCGGGTTGGAGGGAAGATATTTAGCTGGGATTGTTAAGTGAAAAGCCAAGCTGAAATTACAATATCGGCCTCTCTAATAGATGGAGCGCCTACGACTAAAGCCGGACTGAGGCGTTTAGCTGCAAATGGAGACCCCTAAATTAGTCAGCCAACCATTAACAATTCCTGATTTTAAATAGGGCGCAATCTGAATTCCTGTCAATGTAAAGCCGTTCCGGCTGAGGGCAATTGTTGAGTGAGTGGTATATACTTAAGATGTATACCACTAAGTGAGGAATTTATGGAGACAGCAAAAGTGTTTCAAAATGGACGTAGCCAAGCTGTGAGGCTACCGAAGGAGTTCCGCTTTTCTGGTACCGAAGTCCTTGTAAGGCATTTCGGCACAGGTGTTTTATTGCTGCCGATGGATAATCCCTGGGAAATTCTGGAATCAGCATTAGCTGAGTTTGAACCCGGATTCGAACTTGATCGAGAGCAGCCGTTAGCTGAGGTACGCCCGGAAATCTTAGATACATGATCTATTTGCTTGATACCAATATCTGCATATACATAATTAACGCAAAACCATTTCACGTGTTAGAAAAATTTCGACAGCAAGAGCCTGGGACAATTGCTTTATCGACCGTTAGTGCAGCCGAATTAGCCTATGGGGTTATCAAAAGTGGGTCAGAGCGAAATCAGCGCGCGTTGCAGATGTTTTTTGCCCCGTTAGAAATTTTGTCATTCGATGAGCGAGCCGTCTGGCGGTATGGTGTTGTGCGCGCAAGCCTTGAGCAAAGTGGCCAACCTATTGGCGCGCTGGACACCATGATTGCAGCACATGCGTTGTCTATTGACGCCACTCTTGTTACAAATAATGAGAGGGAGTTTAGGCGCGTTCGTGGGCTGAAAATAGAAAATTGGGTATAGAAGTGCTTTGAAGTTATTGACGTCTTGTACTGCATGTCTCAAAAGCGAGACTTACCTTGTCGCTGAAATTGCTCCCGTTGGTAATGACCTCAAGGGTGAGTTTGAGTAGATAACCCGCGGTACTCAAAAGAATCAGAACTTGTTAAATTTGGCGCGGAGGGAGTGGGATTCGAACCCACGGTGCCTTTCGACACGACGGTTTTCAAGACCGTTCGATTCGTCCGCTCTCGCATCCCTCCGGCAGTCAGACTAGTCGTCGATCTTGCTAAGCAGATCACTTAACCATGTTTCGGCTTTTGCCGACTTTTCCCTTATGTCTTCAGCCCTGTTGTCATTACTATTGGCCACTGGATAGGAACCAATCAGCTTCAGTTCCGGAAGGCTTCGGTGTAGTTCTGAAAGAGTGTCTGCAACTACCGGATCCTCGATGTGGCCTTCTAGGTCAATTACAAAGCAGTATTCCCCTAAGGCGGCTTTAGATGGTCGGGATTCCAATTTTGTAAGATTTATATTGCGGGCAGAGAACTGTGCCAAGATTGAGAGTAAAGATCCAGGTCTGTCGGTAAGTTGAAAACACACCACCGTGGTCTTGTCGTGCCCAGTTCTTGGAGATATGTGATCCTTATTTAGCAGAAAAAAACGGGTCTGGTTGTCTTTGAAGTCTTCTATTGCTCGTTCTAGGATTTCCAGTTTGTAAAGCTCTGCAGAAACCGCCGGTGCAAGGGCGCCCAGAGCCGGATCTGAACTTTCAGCCACAATTTTGGCAGCTTCCGCGGTTGAATTGGTGGCTATTACTTCTGCGTCAGGCAGGTGCTTTTGCAAAAATAACCGGCACTGAGCTGAAGCATGGGGATATGAAAGCACCTTTTTGATCTGGGCAAGTTTGGTCTCCGGTTTGGCCATGAGGTTCAGGTGAATATCGAGCACGACTTCCCTTATTACAAAAAGATCATGGTTGAAGATGAGAGCGTCAATCGTTGCTGCAACGGTACCTTCAATTGAATTTTCAATTGCTACGAAGCCACAGTCAGTTTCACCAAGGTCTACTGCTTCAATTGCGGCAGCAATGGTTGGATATGGAATGAGCTCTGCTTTGCCCAGATCGGCCTGAGACCTTAGGGCCTCCTCAGTGAAGGTGCCCTGCGGACCTAGATAGGAAATTTTGCAACCAGCAAAGTCTTTCATAGACTGGATCCTTCGTTTTGATGAACGCTTAACACTAGAGCTTATGCAAATGAGAGCATAGGAGTATCATTTTTGCGGCTGTAGGAATTTAATGCAGCTAACCTTTATCAAGATAGCTAAACGGGTGGTTGAGTGGATCGTTCAAATTTGGAAATTCTTATCAAGAAATTTGAGTCGGGTGAGATAACTCAGAACGAGCTTATTAGGCACCTGGAATCTCTGTTCGTGCTCGATTTGGGTTTTGCCCGACTGGATACCCACCGCGAACTTAGGCTGCAATCATGGTGTCCAGCG
>JAKBSX010000486.1 GCA_021844725.1 Actinomycetes bacterium
CGGGACGACGATATTGTCGGCCCGCGTGGTGACACAATTCTACGCATCGGCGATGAAGTCCTGGCACTCGTGACCGCCGAATCGGAGGAGCAGGTAAAACACCTTCTAGTTGGGGGAACGTAGGACCTCCAGATGCAGCTCCCAACGGAACTTAACTATCTGGCAGCTGCGCCCGGACTTAAAAAGCTGGGGAAATTCATCTATGCGGATGTTACGGCATCGATTGAGGGCGAGTTCTGCCAAACTTCCGACCCAATCTACGCAGCTCTAATCGAGGGGCATCTGCCAAACGGATTGTATAGGCACCAGTTGGAGGCCTTGGATCTGATCGATAGCCACAACAACGTGGTGATAGCCACTTCAACTTCGTCGGGCAAGTCCCTTTGTTATCAACTTCCAATTGCAAAAGCGATTCTAAAGTCAAAAAAGCGTTCCCAGCGTCCAAAGGCTCTAGTAATACATCCGACAAAATCATTGGCAAATGACCAGCTGAGAAGTTGGTCGCAGCTGAACTTATCATCGATACTGGTCACCACCTTTGATGGAGACAGCTCTCAAGAGCACCGGGTAACAGCCAGAAAATATGCCGACGTTTGGTTGACAAATCCGGAAATGATAAACTCTGCAATTCTTGCAAACCATGGCAAATATGGTTCTCTGCTGAGTGCGCTGAGCTTCGTGGTAATCGACGAGGCCCATGTCTATCGCGGGATATTTGGTTCGCACCTGGCCCTTCTGCTCCGCAGGCTTACAAGAATTGCCAGGATGTATGGTTCAAACCCGCAATTCATCTTTACCTCTGCCACCATTTCTGACCCAAGCGGGATCTGCTCCAAACTGATCAATCAAAAGGTGAGGGCAATCGAAAATGACTCTTCGCCGAAGCCAGTCCGCACTTTGGCGATTTTTCAGACAAAGATGCTCGACCGTCAGCAAGGAAAACGGGCATCGTATTCAACCGCCGCTGCTGCAGTATCTGTGCAAATGAGCCAGAGGGGACACAAAGTCATCACCTTTGTCAGATCCCGCCGACTGAGCGAACTGCTGGCCAACCAGGCCCGGAAATTCTTAGGGAGTCCCAAAAATGAGTATTCCGTTCTTTCCTATCGAGGAGGTTACTTGGCGGTACAGAGGCGGGAAATCGAGCAAATGGTGACGGAGGGAGTCTGCCAGATTTTAGTGGCCACGTCCGCCATGGAACTGGGGGTAGATATAAGCATTCTCGATTCAGCTGTGGTAACGGGTTTCCCCGGAACCTTCTCGTCTTTTCGCCAACAAATCGGCAGGGTCGGGCGAGTAGATCAACCAAGTACTGCGGTTCTTGTTTGCGGACCCGATGCTCTAGACCAGTGGATAGCATCCAATCCCTCCTCCCTAAGAGATCGTCCAGTTGAAAAAGCAGTCATCAACCCGCTCAATCCCTACATTCTTCGCTCCCACCTCAGGGCGGCATGCTATGAAAGCCCTCTCTCACCTGATGAGCTATCGACTTTCGCATCGGATTCCGAAATTCCACTGGTCCTGCATGAATTAGAGGGACTTGCAATTACCGGTGACATCTCGATGAGAAATGGTAAGTATGCCACAAATTCAGACTCACCTCCTCATGGTGCGATTTCGCTGCGTTCCTCTGATGGGAGACAAGTTCTGATCACCACCCCCGAGGGTGAGCTAATTGGAACTACAGAGTTCTCCAAAGCCTCATCAACGCTATTTGAAGGGTCAATCTACCTACACTTGGGTCAAAGCTTCAAGACAATTTCGCTGGATCTCGAGCGCTCAATAGCTTTGGTAGAACCATATTTCGGAAGCGAACAAACCAGGCCAATCTTTGACACCAGTTATCAGAACCTTCAACCTGAACAAAGGTCGGACTTTCAGGGAATATCCCTGTGTTTAGGCCGCACCACTATTACCGAAACAGTCAGGGGTTACCAAACCCTGACACCAGACGGAGAGACCCTTTCCTTATCACCATTGGAGATGCCTCCCTCAGTGCTTGACACCCGAGCATTCTGGTTTGACTTTTCACCCAGATCCCTAATCGGAATTGATGCAGGTGACCTACCTGGAGCACTGCATGGAGCTGAGCACGCAATGATTTCCATGATGCCAATCTTTGCAATCTGTGACCGGTCAGACATCGGTGGGGTATCTAAGCTCCATGGGCCTGACCCCTTATCTTCCCGAAATGATTCCATGTCAGCAGCAAGCATAACAATCTATGACGGCTACCCCGGTGGAATAGGCATTGCCGAACTTGGCTACAGCTCTGCAATTCAGCTCGCAAAGGCCACCTTGCAGATGGTCAGCTCATGCGGCTGTCGAGATGGCTGTCCTTCCTGCATCCAGAGTCCAAAATGCGGGAATCTCAACTCACCGTTGTCAAAAGCAGGGACTATCAAACTGCTTGATTCAATTATTGACCGGTACGAGACAAAAGATATGTCGTGAACTATTTAGGAGACATTAACTAATCCTTCACTTATTTAGCTTATGATAAAGGCTATGGAGGCAGCCTTTTTTGATCTAGACAAAACCGTAATCGCCAAAGCATCAATGTTGGCCTTTGGCCCTCCGTTTTACAAAGAGGGTATGATCTCTCGCCGCACCGCAATCAGAAGCGCGTACGCCCAACTGATCTACCGCCACCTGGGCGCAAATGATCGGAAACTGGCCAGATTGAGGGAAACGGTGTTGGCAATCACCAAAGGGTGGGACCAGAACCGTGTAACCCAGATTGTCACCCACACCCTGAGTGAAATCGTAGAGCCCCTTATATACCAAGAGGCGCTAGAGCTCATGGAATACCACAGGAACCAGGGCCGCCTCATCTATCTGGTATCTGCATCCCCGATTGAAATCCTCACCCCCCTCGGCGAGTACCTCGACGTAGACGGAGTTATAGGATCCAAATCGAAAATTGATCATGAGGGCCGATATACCGGGGAGATGGAGTTTTATTGCTACGGGCCTTACAAAGTGGATGCCATGTTTGAACTGGCCAGAAACGAAGGCCTGTCTTTAAAAGATAGTTATGCCTACTCTGACTCATATACAGACATTCCGATGCTTGAGGCTGTTGGCCATCCGACAGCTGTGAATCCTGACCGGGTACTTTCAAAGCGAGCCAAAGAAAAAGGCTGGGAAATACTTACCTTCTCAAAGCCAGTACGAATAAAAGACAGGAAAAGATCAGCAAAAGCCCAGACCACTGTGGCTGCCAGTGCTGCGGCATTGGCAGTTGCCGGCATAGCCACAGGCGCAATGGTGAGAAAACAGCGAAATAACTCTAAATCCTGAGTACTATCTCCTAGTTTGAATTGAAGAAATCTGGTGTAGTGGCTCCAGCTATAGACTCAACACGCCCAATTAAAATAACCAACATTCGGGTTCGAACCGATGCACGAATCAATTCAAACCAAACGCAAATTGCAAATTTACTTGTGTCAGTCGGGACTAAATAGTTGCCTTGATCTTTTTGGCAGCTACTGCACCCAATGCGACAATTATGACTAATAAAAGAATCTTCTTCATATACCAAAGGGTAGTGGATAATCTACAATTTCATTATCACGATCGACAAGTTAATAAAAAACCATAGAAGAAATTCCAATTTAACTGGCTAGGTTGTAGTCACCAGTGGAGGTGTCTGAGCACC
>JAKBSX010000487.1 GCA_021844725.1 Actinomycetes bacterium
CCGCCTTGCATGTAGTTGCTCGAGCTCTATTATCGCCGCAACTTCTAAAGTTTTCGTCATAGTTTGAATTTTACTTCTGGTCGCACGATAAAGGAAGAGCCAACCAAACATTTGTTCGATTTTTTTGGTAATGCTTTTTAGTCTTACAAGGGATTTAGTTCATTACTACACTGATAGTACAGCATATATAGCTAGTAATGACGGTACTTACAATCGTGACAGTCAGTATACTTGCGGATATGATTTGTACTATTGCAAACGTTAAGGGTGGTGTTGGCAAAACTACTGCCGCGGTATACCTAGCTGCAATTGCTGGTATGCAGAATCAGTGTTTGTTGATCGACGCTGACCCCCAAGGGTCAGCCACTGAATGGCTAGTGGAGTGCCCAGTACAGGGTGTGCAGGTGGTTGTAGCTCCATCGATCAAAGCCCTTCCGTCTGCAGCGACTAAAGCTATCGATAAACAAGTTATCATTGACACTCCTCCGGGCCATGAGGGTCTTGTAAGAGCGGCCCTTGCGGTTGCTGACGTTGTTGTTATCCCAACGAGAGTTGGTGGAGTCGAGGTCAGTCGTGTCCAAACAACCATCGCAATGATACCAATGGGAATCCCCTATGGACTACTCATCACCTCAGCTCGGCTACAGACCCGAGACTTCAGAGAAACTGTCATGGCCTGGGAAGAGGTCGGAACAAAGATCCTGGGCATAATCCCCGAACGGGTCGGAATTGCAGCGGGACCCGATGGACAACTTCACACGGACGGTATCGAGGCTTACGGCCTGGCCTGGTTATCGATCGAAAATCTACGAAAGGTAGCATAATAATGGCAGCTGGTGACAGAATTCGAAAAGGATCGACCTCTGAGAGTCCGTTCCAGAAATCTTCGGGTCGAGTGTCGTTTCCACATAGAACAAGTTTGGATTTGACGACTGAGCAATATGAATGGTTGAGGGAAATTTCGTGGCAGAATCGGGAGAGCGCTTCGGGGTTCTTGCGTTTAATTATCGATCGGTTGAAGACTGATGACGCACTGCTCAAGAAAGTGTTACAAGGTAGGAAGTGACTGTCGCAGTCGGGTGGCGACGGAATGATTCAGGTCAAGGATTAATGCCATGCCTGAGAGTTCTTACGGTGGCAAGATAAAGGGGTGTTTATGTTTCGTAGACTCTTTGCTCTCCTGTTAGTAGCGTTCCTGCTGGGATCCTGCTCGATTAACCCGTTCGCCAAGACGTCATCTGCCCCACTGCCATTACTTTGTCGGTCGATTTCAAGTCTGTCTACATTGACCGTGAAACGAACAGTCTCATCCGGTGAGCCAACTAGATTTTCATTTCCTGCTGAAGTTACAGTATCGAACCAGGCCCAAGTTCAACATGTCGCTCAGGCCTTGTGTGCGCTGCCACACATTTCCAGGACAACAAACTGCCCATCTGGTCCGCCTCAGCCTTTCTCGTACAATCTCACCTTCCAGGGACAAGGTAAAACCTTTCCTTTGGTTCGCATCATTCTAAACGGATGTGATGCTGTTCAAGGACTCATAAAGGGACAATGGGTGTTACAGTCTCCGGGATTCTGGACCACGTTGGGTACAGCCATGGGGATAAAGGGGGCGACACAAGCTACCTTTATCGGCAAACCGACTAATGCAGGTTGATGGCGGACCCAGCGACCTCTGAGAGTGGATGAGAAGAAACAGATACTGAACTACATGAATGCAACTACGATCCATTAAGATTATCACTGACGGTACGTACAGTCTTGCGAGTCTGTACTGTACGTAGAAGTAGTGAGGTGAGTTTGATGTCAGTAAAAGAAGTATTTTCCAGGTTTCAGCAATTCCCAGTTTTGAGGAATACTTACCTCACCATGCTCTGGTGACCAATATCCTCCATACTGACTGATCCAGATCCTACTTCCTGACTCAATGTCCAGATCTTCTTCCAAGTTGAGACCTCCTTCTTGTCTTACCTATCCCTCTCTGTGCCGGTGCTCCATCTATCTCAAATGTCCCTAAGGTATTTCCACATCTAATAGGTATAAATATTTCCGGCCTGCGAAAGCAACCAGTACCCATTCCCATCCGGGGCAGCAGCCATCCCAACTACTGGTGCAGCCAGACTCTGCCCTCCCATAGATCCCAAAAACCCCGCAGCACCAAAGTCAAAGACCCCGCCATCTGACGCTACAAATCTGTATCCCTGCCCATTTCCAAGTGCATCCATACCGACAATGGGCTTCGCCAGATACTTACCGCCCATCGATCCAAAAAACGGCGCATTGAAAGAAAAGATTCCGCCATCAGATGCTACTTCCCAATAACCGCCAGTCGCTGGGTCTGCGGCCATGCCTACAATCGGTTGATTGAGCGGTTTGCCACCCATAGAACCGTAGAAGGTAGCGTCACCAAAGGTGAAGATTCCACCGTCTGAAGCGACTAGCCAGTAGCCTTTGCCATCAGGTGTAGCCGCAATTCCAACAATAGGTTTATTGAGTGGTTTGCCACCCATGGATCCGTAGAAAGTGGCATCGCCAAATGCAAACACCCCGCCATCTGAGGCAACCAGCCAGTAGCCCTTTCCGTCTGGGGTAGCTGCGATCCCGACAATGGGAGCGTTGAGAGTCTGCCCGGCCAGTGAGCCATAGCAGGGTGCGCCACCGGTTGTTCCGACATTCCCGTTAGAGCCGACGATCCAGCCGCCGCCACTGATGTCAGGGGCTGCTCCGACGGCTGAAGAGATGGAAGGAGAGCATTGAGCTGATGGGCTGAGCGACTGGAGGTATTCGGTCCATGTGTAAATGTAATCAGATGGCGACGCAGGTGCCGTGGTGCCAAGTACCAGAGCTACGTTCTGAGTCCAACTCCAAGGGCCCTGAGCTGCTCCAAATGCCAGAGGAACGCCCGCGTTCCAGAGAATAAATTCCGTGTGACCCCAGCAAGCAGTTGAAGTAGCGGAAGTGCAATCGTAATTGTAAAACGGAAATTTGCCCTGGATGCCACCGCCCCATCCATCTTCATACATCCATCCATAATCGGCCAATAGCGGGTTGGGGCCACCATACCAGTCAGAGGCGTAATAACTGGTCGCCGAGTAATTTTGGACATCTTGGTGTAGCTGAGTGGCAGTCACAGCGTGAGAATCATAGGCCGCAGTGATACCTACAGCTGGCGGCAATCCCCGGGAAACCCGCTCCAAATTAGTAATAATAAATGACTGCTGATCAATCGGCAACGTGGAATAATCCGCCGGCAAAGTAATCGCTGGAATGCCTTCGATCCGGTGAGCATTATTGATCGCCTCGAGTGCCAGCTGATCGCACTGAGCCAGCGCTGCAGGCCCAGATTGATAACAGGGAGGGACATCGCCTGACGAATACTCGGATGGCATAAAATCAGGTTGGGGAAAAATATTTGATGTTGGGTGCGGGGCATTTCCCCATACGTTGACAGGCCAGCCGGATTTCATGGAGATGGGTTGCGCAAATTCAAGCGAAGAGTTACGCGACGTTCCTGCGATGACCCCCGGAACGGAAAATACCAGAAGTCCCAAAATTGCAAACCTGGAAAATACTTCTTTTACTGACATCAAACTCACCTCACTACTTCTACGTACAGTACAGACTCGCAAGACTGTACGTACCGTCAGTGATAATC
>JAKBSX010000488.1 GCA_021844725.1 Actinomycetes bacterium
GGAAGAACGAAGAGCGAGAAGAGTATGATTCACAAAGATACATCGAGCTCCTTGCAGATTGCTGCGCAACTGTTCTTTATCCGCTCGGAGTGACAAAAGAGGAACTGCTCACACGCAGTCAGTCTTTGCTCTCCTGGGAAGATTGATCGGAAAACCCACATGGTCAGAATCTTATCCTTCGAGATTCTAAATTACAATCCGCAAACGAATATCTCTGATTTCGTAGAAAAACTTTCCCTGCAATTGCTTATTGGTAGCTACGGTTATATCAGTACAAGCGGGAACTCGTGGATAGAAGACTAGCAAGTATGAATGAGTCGTAAATCTCGTTCTAAATGTTAGAATTGTATCAAGAACAAATTTCGAAGAGATAACAAAAAAGGACCGAGTTCGAAGATTGTCAGGTTTTGTTCATGCGAGCGTATCCAGAAGACCTCGGACACCAGCCGTAGTATTGATTGTTGCCTTATTTGTTTTCTCAGCCCTTGTGATCACTCAATCTAGTCTTCTCCAATGGCCGCTTGCTTCAGAAATCCGTAATTTGCAAGGATTTCCAAACAACCAACAGTCAAACCAAAACCAGAATTTCAATTTTGATTCATCGATTTTGGTTTCAGTGGTTGCTTACCTTCCTGCCGTAAACCCACTGAATTTCTTAGGCATTGCTGAACAGCCACTTAGTGGCGCAAACATTACAGTCTTTGCGAATGCTACAACCCCTAGCACTGGCAACCTAGCATCGCCTAAGGCACGCGAGAGCGCCAAAGCTTTGCTGATCGCTTCCAAGATCACGGATCCAAGTGGCAAACTACAATTCATGCTCCCATCAGGAAGCTATGAAGTCGTGATGACGACTGGCATTGCGAATCTCACAACATCTGTCGTCGCAAGACCTCAGAATACCACAGAACTAGACATTCAAGTGAATGAGACATCATATTCTGCGTCTTTTTTTGAAATTGAAAATCCGGCATCTCCAGGCTTGATTTTACCTTGGGAAAGCACGTATGTTCGTTTGGATTCAAGCTTGCAAATGAATGACAAATTGAACCAATCGGTGTACTTGAGATTTATCAAACCGAATTCAACCACGACTTGTGCTGGCATTGGTTGCTTCGTTAATCAAACAGGAAATATAACCGGGGATCAGCTAATACAATTTTTCCTTCAGCAAGCGGTGAGTGCTCGGGTGATAAGTGAATTCAGCTCGGCACCTCAGGGGACATTATGGCTACAAGTGCAAACCAATTCCGTTGTCGACGTAAGCAACATTTCAGGCATTGATGTTCTAATCGCTTTGTCTTTTTACACAACGAAGGAATATCCTATGGCAAATCAAACCAGCGCAACCTTTACAGGATAGTCGAAGATTCCAAAGAAAAACAAAAGCGAAGGGAAAAATGCAAGTGAATCCTGATTTCATAATTTACGGCCTGCTTGCTATTGATGCGTTGCTTTTCGTCGGGCTGATCGAAGGCTACTCGAGGGACAAGCGATTCTTCAAGATACCAAAGGTCTCGGCACCGACAGAGGCGTTCGCCTTCTTTGAAACGTCTTACAAGCAATTGTTTCCTCAAGAACGAGACGGATTCACTTGGCAAGAGGCGGTCAAGAAAGCGAAAGGACTAACTAAGATAAGCGAATATCAGTGGGATCGGGTCCAAAGGTCGCTCGAGCAATACGAGGCCTATAGGTACGGAGGGATCGGCCAGGCGAGCGAAATCGACACCTTTCCAATATTGAAGCTTGGAATTCTGTTACGTCAGAAAACATACTACACTTGAAGGTGAATAAGAATGACTCAAGTAAGCACGATAAATCTCAGAACCAGAATCCTTGACGAAGTGCAAAAGGTGGTTATCGGAAGAGAAACGGAAGTAAGTCTTCTCCTCACTTGTCTCCTAGCTAGAGGGCACGTCCTTTTGGAAGGTGTGCCTGGCATGGCAAAGACATTGCTTGGAAAATCGTTCTCGAGATGCTTGAGTCTAAAATTCAAACGGGTTCAATTTACTCCTGACATGCTCCCCTTGGATATTATTGGCGGTTACATCTTCAATATGAAGAACCGGGAATTTGAATTCAAGGAAGGCCCGATATTCACCAATATTCTGCTCGCCGATGAAATAAACAGAGCCGGCCCGAAAGTGCAGAGCGCTTTACTTGAAGCGATGCAGGAACAACAAGTGACCGTTGAGGGCAATACTTCAAAGCTTCCCTTGCCTTTCATGGTAATCGCAACGGAGAATCCTCTTGACTTTGAAGGGGTATATCCCCTAGTGGAAAGTGAGCTTGACAGGTTCATGATGAAGATCAATTTCAATTATCCAGATTCCGTAGTTGAAGCCAATATATTGAGGAGAAACTTGATCGAGTTGGATGCAGAGCACGTTTCTCCTGTAATCACCCAAGATGAGCTCAAAGCCATATTCTATGAAGTAGATAGGGTCCAAATCTCTGACGAGATACTCAACTATCTTGTAGAAATTGCAGAGAGTACTAGAACCGATTCGAGGATTGGGTTGGGAGCTTCCCCCCGCGCAATGGTGCAGCTTGCGCACTGCGCGAGGGCAAACGCGTTCCTCGATGGTAGGAGTTTCGTTGTCCCTGAAGACATAAAATTTGTAGCACCTCATGTTTTGTCCCACAGGATTAGGATTGAGCGAACCTCAGAGCTCAAAGGAATAGTCAGTACTCCAGACTCTTTGATAGCAGAACTGCTGAGCGTGGTGAAGCCGCCGCGCTAAAAGTTACTCGATGGGGACGCGATTATCTAAAAGCTACCATCATTCTTAGCGTCATCGCGTCGTTTCTCGACATTAATCTAATGCTTGCAGTCGCTTTTACTCTCGCTCTCGTCGCTCTAATTGCATTTCTTATCGTGGTTTCGGTTACGCGTTATAATACTCGGGTCGTAATGGATCCGACTAAAATTCGCGGTTTTAAGAATGATGAACTCACGGCAAATGCCCTTTTGATTTTCAAACGCGGCAGATTGGTCAACTCGAATCTTTCTTCAGTTAAATCTCAGGTAGGAGTAGAAACTAGATTTGAATTATCGGAGGATTTGGCAAAAATATTCGTGATCTCAAAATATGCAGGTCGTTTCACTTCTCTGACCTTACAGTTCGAAGTGCGAGACATTTTGAATTTATTTTCCAAGCAGATCTATACAGTCTATGCAGATTTTACTTATGATTCTCATCGATTGAAACTAAATCTGGCCTCTCCCGCGACGAGTGAAGAATCTCAACCGAACATCCTGCCGCTAGAAGAGCGTTTCCGAGCATCCCAACCGCCTCGCAGACAAAGTCTATCCACAATAGCTTCGAATTCTGGTCTCTTTTCGCACTTTGAATAAATCCTATCCTAATGACTTTGGGAATGCTAGAATCTCTTATTCGTACAACCAATCTTTCGTCAGGCATCTGGGCAACTTTTTTCCACATAACGTTTTTTGTCTCAGTGAACGGCTGGTAATCATCAAGAGAATATAGCTCCAAACTGGACCCAGGCGACTTTGCCGATCTTTCTCCTAGTGCCATAGGCATGGGCCTCAAATGAGGAATCGGCATCAGAATTGAGAGTGGGAGAGAATCATAAGTAAAATCTGCATAGACTGTATAGATCTGCTTGGAAAATAAATTCA
>JAKBSX010000489.1 GCA_021844725.1 Actinomycetes bacterium
TGTAACAATGCAATATGCAACCTGAGTACCCTGTGAAACCCACTTTGCCACGGTTCCGGCAGACCCAAAATCCCTCATTTATCACGCATGCCACCTTCAACGAAAATCCGTAATTTCCTCCGACGATATAACCCTCGACACAAGCTAATCGGCAAACCCGCAAAAAAACAGATCAACCAACCCGCGATTCTTCAGAGATGGCCAATTTGATGCATCAAGGCATTTAAAATCAACCCTCCTCCTCCGAAGAGTCACCGACAATGACTGCTTGGATCAGAGTGCATCAAGTAGAAACATAGAGTCAGCTTGTGCTCACCTTCTGATACACTTCGGCAAACCTGCCCTCTGGGAGTCCTACGGAAGTTGCTGACAACCCTATCCAGGATTTGACGAATGCCACCGTCTCCTCGGGACTAGGCATTTGGCTCTTGTGCTCCAATATCGCGCTGATCTTCTGGTCCACAAAATCTGTGATATCGGTGTAGCAGTTGGGGGTTGGTGAAGCCTGCATCACAACATCGTTCACGCTGTATGCTTCAAGCTGCTCGGCAAGGAGTTCCGGAAAGGCAAATGGATTCCGAGCGTCTGGGTACACCGCACAAAGCGTGGCCTCGGCCGCGGCCAGGTGATCGGGATGCGATGCATAGATTCTTTCATAGTTCCGCTCTGCAGACTGGCAAAGCACGCGATCTGGTCTGAACTGCCTGATCTTGCGAGCTATGTCTCTTCTCAGACCCATTGAAACCTGGAGTTCACCATCCCTGTATCCAAGAAACGTAAGGTCGGTAACGCCTACGACCCTTGCTGCATTTGTCTGCTCCCTTTGCCGTATCGCCGGCATCTCTGAGCGATCAATTGCAAGGTCAAATCCACCCGCATCGCCGTTTGTAACAATGCAATATGCAACCTGAGTACCCTGTGAAACCCACTTTGCCACGGTTCCGGCAGACCCAAAATCAACGTCATCCGGATGGGCGACCACTACCAGTACTCGCTCTACCGGCTCCAACTCCACGAAGTTTGTCATTCCTAATAAATTACTCTGGTTTGGCCATAATCCTTGTTGCAGGCGACAGAGACGCCCCCTTTTGCGAAAATCGAAGCCAACCGCCCAGTAAGGCACTAAATTTCAGATGATGACCGAAACTGAAAATCAGCGTCTATCCCCAGGCAACAAGGCGCCAGCACTGTGCCTTGAGAATCAGGACCACAAAAGGATATGCCTTAGCGACTACGTCGGGCAAAAAGTCGTACTGTACTTTTATCCGAAAGACCTGACTCCAGGCTGCACGACCCAGGCAAGCGAGCTGACCGAGATCCTTCCAAAGCTGACTGCCGCCGGGTTCAAAGTAATGGGGGTATCTCCGGACACTCCAGAAAGACACCGGGAATTCATAAAGAGGATCAACATTGGATTCGACCTGCTGTCTGATCCCGACAAGAACACGATGACCGCTTGGGGCACCTATGGCAAAAAGATCATGTACGGCCGCGAAACCACCGGTGTCATCAGAAGCACCTTCCTTATTGACGAGAGCGGAACGATCACGAAGGCCACCTACGGAACAAAGGCCACCGGTCACGCAGCTAGGTTGGCCAAGGAGTTGGGATTGCCGACATAGTCTGACCAATCCATTCCGCGGGCACTCCGTATAATTGGTATGTGCCCTTGTCTAACCTTCTGCTCTCAATCCCGTCACCACCAGTCAAACTCTCAGTCCTTCTCACCGGCATACAAACCGACCCATTGTCTTTTGTGGCGCTTGCGCTTGAAATTGCCTCGATTCTGCTTTACGTCTGGGGGGCAAGAGCACTCAATGCCAGGGGAAGGCAGTGGCCCAGGCTTCGCACCGTGAGCTTTTTTGCCGGGGTGGCCGTGGTATTCATAGCCACCGGGTCAGGCCTGGCAGCCTACGACGACTCGGTCTTCACATTGCACGTTGTGCAACACCTGATGTTGATGAATTTGGCGCCGATCTTCATCGCCCTGAGCGCTCCAGTCACGCTACTTCTACAGGCCTCGAACAGAACGGTCCAAACGAAGGCAATAAAGTTTCTCC
Organism: Actinomycetes bacterium; assembly: GCA_021844725.1. The sequence goes on from JAKBSX010000489.1 coordinate 2,061, forward strand.
ATTCGAAAGTCATTGCATTGCTCACTTTTCCAGTCTTCGCATGGCTTTTGAACTACTCCACCATGTACATCTACTTTCTGACCCCCATATACCAGCTTTCGATCGAACACCCACTTTTCCACGACTACACCCACCTGCACTTCTTGATCGCTGGCTTAATCTTCTGGACCACTCTCATCGGAATAGATCCCATTAGGTGGAAGATGCACTATGGGGCCAAACTCGCCTACCTCTTCGCCGGTATTCCATTTGGCACCTTTCTGGGCATTGCTCTAACTTCGGTAAGGACCTCGATTTCTCCAGCTCACACGGTGGCCGACATCCATGCCGGCGGAGCTGTCCTTTGGGTCTTCGGCGAAGTCTTCACAGTCGGGGCCATTGCAATCATTTTCTTTCAATGGGCCAGGCATGAGGAAAGAATCGCCATCAGAGCCGACCGGGATCTCGACAGACAGGTCATAAACGGCCGAGACGGCGGCGGCTGATGACATCGGAAATTCTTTATACCAGCGAGTAACATAGATACTCGGATAGAGACACTCTCACAGAATCGAGGTACTCAATGTCAGACACCGTGATAGTTGCCACAGCTCGAACACCAATCGGCAGAGCTTACAAGGGATCGCTCAAAGACGTGAGGCCGGACGACATGGGAGGCTTCATCGTCAGCGAGTGCATAAAGAAGGTACCTCAACTTGATCCTTCCCAAATCGACGATGTCATGATCGGTGCCGCAAATCATGTGGGCGAACAGTCGTTAAACCTTGGCAGGAATATTGCCGCCCTGGCCGGCCTACCAGACACAGTCCCGGGCACGACGGTCAATCGCTTCTGCGCCTCATCTCTTCAGACCATCCGCATGGCATTTCACGCAATAGAAGCCCACGAGGGCGAAGTATTTGTAGCAGGAGGCGTGGAGAGCACCTCCAGAACGCTGGGGGTCGGCTTTTCTGAAAAGGACCTCAATCCAAGGTTCACCGACCACTCCCGATCCGACTTCATCAATGAAATGTTTATCCCCATGGGCCTCACGGCTGAAAATGTTGCAAAGAAGTTCGGGATCACGAGGCTCAGAATGGACGAGTTTGCCAAGATTTCACAAGACCGCGCCGTCGAAGCCCAGAACAACGGCACCTTTGACCGTGAGATCACCCCGTTTCCATTAATCGATGGAACCATGGTTACGAGAGATGACGGACCGAGGCCAAACACCAATCTCGAAACGCTGAGCCAACTTCCACCGTCATTCGCCGAAAACGGCTTGGTAACTGCTGGCAATTCCTGCCCTCTTAACGATGGCGCCGCGGCCGTTCTGGTAATGTCATCGCGAAAAGCCAAGGAACTTGGATTAACCCCTCTGGCGCGCATAATCGCTTCGTCGGTATCTGGCCTTGCGCCGGAGATCATGGGAGTCGGTCCCGTCGAAGCGGTGAAAAAGGTTCTTGCTCTGGCCAAAATGAGCCTAAGCGACATTGGCACCGTTGAACTCAACGAAGCATTTGCTGCACAGGTCCTTGCGGTTTGCGACCAACTGGGAATATCGATCGAAAGCTGGTATATGGGGG
>JAKBSX010000490.1 GCA_021844725.1 Actinomycetes bacterium
TCGAACTGGTGTCCCGATACAGTAGAGGAGATGAAGACCAGAGTGAAAGGTGTCATGAGCAGGCTGAAGAGGAATCCGGAGAGGATACGGAATGCGATGGTGCACTCCCGGCTGCCGCTACCCTCAATCCGTGCATGCCGACAGTAGCGCAAAATAATCCATTCTCAATCCAAAGGAGAATAAAGTGCACTTGAACTATCTGCCCAGCTATTCTCTGGACATCAACTCTCAGGACTAATGGTGTAACTGTGAGATGGCAAAACTGCTCAAAAACCATTACTTCGATTCGACAATGGAACTCAATGGTGCGGTCAGGCGTTTCGTGGGAAATATGCCACCGATAGTTGTGACAAGTGTATGCAACACATCGACCTTAGAGCATCTGGTCAAATGGCCGTATTACTTTCGTGGTTTGCTATAATACGGTGTCATCGTCGGAAGACAGGATTTCATACCCTCTCTGCTTCAAAGTATTGACAATGGCCGTTCCAATTTGCTTTTTCTCTTCCTTGCTTAGTTCGGCCTTCAGGTTTAGACGCCTCCTATTCTTTTCTTCGTGGGTAACAAACAGTAGAGGATCCGTTTCGGCAATTGCCTGCATGACAATGCTCTTGAGCGCCGGGCCGATTTCGCATTCCGATTGTTCTAATCCTCTCAAGAACGCCTCCAAGAAGTCGCTCTTTCTCGCGGTAATGATAAGCATGTTTTCCGCAAAGTTCTCCTCACGATCTTCGTCTTCCCTTGTCGACACTTACCCAACCACCGCCTTCGAGCCCCAATCAAAAGCAGCGTTCATCCCGCCACCCATGGCAGCCTTTGAGGATCCCTTGCCGAGTGCATATAGCCAACTCTTAGACAGGCCCCTCGCTGTGTTTCCAAGTGCATTGGCGATCCATGTGCCCATTGCCCCCGCGGCCTTGTCCTGTCTCGAGGCAGTAACAGAACTAGCAACCCCGCTGGCTGAAACTGATAGGCTTTGTCTTATGGTTCTCCTTTCTTCCTTGCTCCTTTTCAGGGCTTGGACAACGCCTGCCGCTGCCCTCACCCAGAGCTCATGATGTTGGATGAATTTGGCTACAAGGCAAAAACCATGCGTAACCAAGCAAACTGCCGCTGTAGCCGCACCTAGGATAACTGATCTTGCAAAGGACTTTCCGTACTTTGGCGCGTCCGATCTCTCCTCACTTGACTGCCCCTCGTCTGCTGGCGGCTGGCTCATATAACAATATCCGTGCTTGCGGAGGCAATAATAGCCACACCTTCGCTTTAGACTCGATTCGCTCCAAATTGTACGGCCACAATGGCAACAGGAGTTTGATCGCATGTTTGACACCCCGTATCCAAATTAAAGCTAATCTACATTCAGAATTCAGTATATCAATACTTTCTGAGCGACGTGAGTGGGACATAAGTTTCTTGCCGACTACTTCTTGAGAGCGATACCATAGACTCTCTTGCCTATGTTGTCATACTGAAAGATTGAGGGAGACAGGACTTATGTCCCGCACTGCAGACGGGAAGAAGGTACTTGAACGTTGAGGCTATGTCGCGAGCACAGGGAAGGTACAGGATCTAGAAATCTGCAGAAAGATCAGTACACCCTCGGAGATCGGCCATCGGTGTGATAATTGACCAACACAAGGCTTATGGTATGTGTTACAATACGAACTAATCGGCATCGATGTATTATTAAAAACGAACACTATATTGGGGAATTGAGACAGGAATATGGAAGTATCAGAGCTCAAGCCGGGTGTAGTCATTCAAGGGCCAAAGTGGCCAGAGCCCGTGGAAGTAAAAAAGACTGAGAGCAATGGTGGATATGTGAACATCATAGGTGCAACTACTGTGACGAATCAGCACGTGGATCAACTCCTACGGCCAGACGAATTGTCCCAGATCACTGTGATAGTCGTAAAAACCGATTTCTTAAGCGAACCTTTGAAAATCTTCCTTGCTCTTGAAGCCAAGCGATATAGATTCGCCTCCCTCTACGATCCTCTTCTCGCGATGAACGCTTCAAAAGTGGATCCACTGCCACATCAAATTGAGGCTGTCTATGGGTACGTTCTGAAGCTTCCCAGGATTCGGTTCTTGATTGCAGATGACCCGGGAGCCGGTAAAACTATAATGGCCGGACTCATTATTAAAGAGCTCAAACTCAGAAATCTTGTCAAGAGAATACTGATTGTTGTTCCAGGGCATCTCAAAGACCAATGGCGTAGGGAACTAAAGGATAGGTTCGAAGAGACATTCGTTGTGATAGACAGAGGGTTGCTGGAAGCGCATTATGGTGAAAACGTTTGGGAAAGAGAGAATCAAATCATCACATCTATGGACTTCGCAAAGAGGGAGGAAATTATCCAGTCACTGAGCTCGACGAGGTTCGACTTGATTATCGTGGATGAGGCACACAAGATGAGTGCTTATAAATACGGCGACCAGACGAAGAAGACAAATCGTTACCGACTCGGCGAGATACTTTCGAAATCGGCGGATCCGCATTTGCTTTTCTTGACGGCGACTCCCCACAAGGGAGACACCGAGAATTTCCGTTTATTCATGGACCTTCTGGAACCAGGATTCTTCGCTTCCGCAGAGATGCTGCAGCAATCTGTTAGGAGTCAAGACAATCCTTTGTTTATCAGGAGAATGAAAGAGGATTTGAGAGACTTCGATGGCAAGCCACTCTTTCTGCCGAGACACGTCAATACTGTAGGTTTCAGGCTCTCCGACAATGAGAAGATTCTCTATAACGACGTCTCAAGGTATGTAACTGAGCAGTACAACAAAGCACTGCGGAATGATAAAAGACGAGGAATAGCTTTCGCACTAGTAATTTTGCAGAGGAGATTTGCCTCAAGCATCTACGCGATTCTCAAGTCTTTAGAGAGGAGGAAGCAGAAGCTCGAAAGCATCTTGAAAGGAACTGAGAAGACAACGCCGCCAGATAGTGAGTCCTTGGATTTTGAAGATGTCGAAGATATGAGTGAAGAAGAGAGGTGGAGGGCAGAAGCGCTATGGGAGACCATAAGTCTCGCCGAAAACAAACAAGAGTTCCAGGCTGAGATAGATACACTGGGAGAGCTAATCAAGCAAGCAAAGGCGATTATCAAGGATGAGTCTGAAGTCAAGATTAAAGAACTCAAGAATACCATGGACAACCTAAGCAGGAAGTCTCCTAAAACGAAGATTTTGATTTTTACAGAATCAAAGGACACACTTGAGTATCTGGAGAAGAAGATATGTTCTTGGGGATATTCTTCCAATGTCATTCATGGAGGGATGAAACTTGAGCAGAGGATAGAGGCGGAGCGTGTCTTCAAGAACGAGACCCAGATTATGGTTGCGACTGAAGCTGCTGGAGAGGGGATTAACCTTCAGTTCTGCAATCTCATGATCAATTACGACATACCATGGAATCCGAATAGGCTTGAGCAGAGAATGGGAAGAATTCACAGGTACGGCCAGGCTCGAGAGGTTTTTGTTTTCAATCTGATAGCATCGGACACACGCGAGGGAAAGGTACTCTCAAGGCTTTTCGAGAAGCTAGAAGAAATTAAAACGGCTTTGCAGAGCGAGAAGGTATTCGATGTTATCAGATTGAAAACAAAAACCTCTCG
>JAKBSX010000016.1 GCA_021844725.1 Actinomycetes bacterium
GCAAGTCATTCTGTTATCGGAACATTGCTGTCTTCCTGAAACCTCATGTCGCGGCTGGTCACGATTCCTTTTAGCTTGCCAGTGTTGGAAACAATTAGGATGCCACCGACGTTTCGCTCGCTCATAAAGTGTCTTGCATCTGAGACTGTCGCGGATTCAGATAGCGTGTATGGGTGCTCAATGAGTATGCTCTCAGTCCGCTTTACCTTCGACACTTGCGCCGATTGCGCCTCGAGACTCATGAATCGGTGGATTATTCCGATGCCACCCTCGCGCGCCATCACAATTGCCATCTCTGATTCCGTAACGGTGTCCATATTTGCAGAGATTATGGGAATTGAAAGCTCAATATTTTCTGTCAGCTTGGTCGTTGCAACGAAAGAAGGTATGCTTGATTTGATAAAGTCGGGAGCGGATTCTGTGAAGGTCGGCGTTGGGAGCGGCTCGATATGCATAACGAGGATTGTTACTGGCTCTGGAGTCCCCCAGTTGACGGCGCTGGCTGACTGCGCAGAAGTTGCGAGAGAGCACGGTGTCACGCTGATTGCAGACGGAGGTATTAGAAACTCTGGCGATATTACGAAGGCACTCGTAGTGGGTGCGGATACAGTGATGATTGGGAGTCTACTCGCGGGGACTGACGAGAGTCCGGGGGAAATCGTGTACCGCGGAAATTATCGGTACAAAGTTACGCGCGGTATGGCTTCTGCCGCGGCAAGGAGAGACCAGCTTGCAAGATCTGGTAGCCCTGAGGCAAGTAATCCTGAAATGGACCTGACGGACTACGTGCCAGAAGGGGTTGAAGCTATCGTCCCGTACAAAGGGAGCGCAATCAACGTAGTAAGACAGCTTGCTGGCGGTTTGCGTAGCGGTCTGAGTTACTGCGGCGCTGAAACCCTAGAAGAACTTAGATCTAACAGTGAGTTCATCAGGATCACAGATGTTGGGTTGAAAGAGAGCATGCCTCACGATGTCAAAGAGCTCTAGCGTGCAATCAATACGTTTGTCTTTGAGTTGTTAGCGATACCGCTCGCTACGCTCCCAAGGAAAAGCGACTGGAGTCTACCCATTCCACGACTTCCTACCACTATCAGGTCGTACGACCCTCTTTCTGCCTCGGAAACGATGGCTAGAGGAACATTGGTGTGTTCTATGATCTTTCCCTGAGAGGAAACACCTCGTGACTTTATCTTCTCCACAGCCTCACCAAGCTCGTTTCTCATGTCTCTTTCCCATTTGTCCAGTTCAACACCGACGTACGCTTCCGGTGAAACAGGTATGCTGAAGATGCTAAGCGCATCCACCCGCGCTTTCAATTTGGAGCCTAGGTCTGTGGCAACCTCTAGGGCCTTTTTGCTCTCCTCAGACCCGTCATACCCAAGCAGGATCTTTGGCGTTGCAGAGATTCTTGTCTTCACAACGAGCACGGAGCACTTGGCCTCCTTTGCAACCTTACTCGAAACGCTTCCCATCAGCGCGCTCTTTAGACCGCTCAGTCCACGACTGCCCATTACGACAAGATCATAGGCACCCCCATCAGTTAGTTTCAAAATCTCAGACGAAGGGTCGTTGGATTCTACCTTGATTGCAGTCGGGGTGAGCTTCCGCTCCTTCGAGATTTCCATGCGTTCTCCGAGGACATCCTCTTTTTGCTCATGAGAAGGAATCACAACGTGCATGAGATCTAGCTTCGAAGAGTATTTTTCAGCAATTTTGAGCGCGATGTTAAGCGCGTAATCCGAATACATCGAACCGTCAATAGCTACGAGCATCTTGGAGAAACTGACCAAGTGGTTCACTCGAACTTGCCGGAGTCATTGACTTGCAAGATAAGAATCTTTTGAATTACTCTTCGGCGATGACTTCAGCTATGTCTGTCGAAGCTTCGACAGCCCTGTTAATCATGGCTTCAGATACTATGGTGTAGTATCTGCCGATCTGTTTGATACTTTGCACTACAGACTTGATCCTTGTCGCAACGGCTAGCGCTGGGATCAGCCTCTTGTCAATCTTTGCGTCAAGCTCGTCCTCCTGCTCGACCAGACGGCCATACTCTATTATCGCCTCATTCGCTGACGCTACGTTCTTTCTGAAGAGAGAACGGACGGCGAGGGAACCTATTTTCCTAACGGTCTCGTTCATGGCAGATATTCCGTCATTGACTTCGGCGTTAAAGTACCGGAGCTCGATTATCTTGGTCACTCCGCGAGCTATAACCTGAGCGTAGTCGCCTGCTTCTTCGAGCGCCTTGATTACGAGCCTGTCGCCAATGATGTTCCTCGCGTCCTCGAGGCCGACTCTCTGTGCCAATCCTTTGTCTTCGACTGCCTGTAAGAGCTGCCTTGTAGCTAGGAAGTACACCTTGTCAGCCTCGACATCCATGTCAAGGACCTGCTTTGCGTATTCCTGCTTTTCCTCGATCAATGCCTTTATTGCCAGGTCGCGCATCGAGTCGACAATTAAATTGAGCCTTGATATCAAGCCGTCAATGGGGAACTTGGAAGGATCGAGAAAGCTTTGAACTACGACTCTGTTCATTTCTTCGGCGACGATACCCACGCCGATCAATTCGTTGAGCGTCTTTCTAATGATGTCCATTTGCTCCCTTGAAAACTCGTTTCGCGTCGTCTTGATCTCTATGGTTTCGTGACCGGCGATGTAGGCTCCGATTACCAAGCGTCCCAGGAGTTTCTCGTCCACTTTTTGCGCGTGGATGATACACCTGCTCTTTGTTTTGAGCATGCTAAGCGACGGGTGAATGATGAGCTTCCCTTGATCATCCGAAGTAATGTTGACGGTATCACCACGTTTTAGGTTCATCTGGTTGACCCAGTCCCTGGGCAGTGAAACCATAAGCGTAGAATAGCCAAGCTTCTGCAAACGTCGTTGTTCGAGCATGATGGTGTAATAATTCCAGGACTAATATTTAATCTAGCTTAAACAAACGACTGAATAACTAAACACGATGGGATGATTGAGAACCCACACATACTATTCTATTACAACAATTTTGCGCCGATCTGATGCCGTAAAACATTACTTGCGCTTCTTGTTGTAGCGTGCTGTTGGGCTGCATTTCGACACTTGATCTGGTCCTTCTCTTAACAATCATCGAGCACATTAGACCTTAAGATAAAAATGACTGAGCTGAGGCGTTTGTTCTCCAGTCAGTCGTGATTGGCGACATTATCACGACATCGTGAGTGGCTAGCGACTGGGAATCCTCAGTTTTTACATGGAATGCTACGCGATCTTAAGTATGGTGAAGTGGAATTCTTCGATTTGCCCACTTATGTTGACTGCTTCCGTTAATCCTTCCTTGCAGATTCCTCAGGTTAACCAGTGGCGACTATGGATGCCGAGAAGAGCAAGAAGCTTCAGCAGTATGCAGTAACTCTCAACGAACAGGCTATGGGAGAGGAGAAGAGCGGTAAGGTCCAAGAAGCAGCAAAACACTATCTGAAGCTTGTGGATGTTTTCTTGGTTCTGGCCGCTGAGGCGCAGGACCACAACACCTGGCAACAATACATTCACCAGGCAGAGACTTACCAGAACAGAGCCAGGTCAATACTTCCCAAGGACCAACAGGTTATTCCACCTCCAGCTATTCGTCAAGATTTACCTCCCGCGCCACTACAGAGAAATGATGTTTTGCAGAATAGGTTAAACCCTCTCAAGAAAATCATACACCCATTCCAGAAGGGTGAAGCATTACTCCCAAATCCGCCGACTGATGAACCATCTCGTCCGATTCCTTTGGAACAAAAGACTCCGAGTGTGCCACTAGATTCAATTCCGGCCGAAGTATACCAGAGGACGGTGGCTGAAAACAAATTACTCCGTGAGAAGGTGTCTTTGATAACGAAGGAAACTGAAGAACGGATACTTGCGCTTCAAAAGGAGAACGGCGAGTTGCAGAAGAGGATCTCGGAGATGGTGCCGCGGGCCGACTATGAAATGTTGCAGGGGGAATTCACAAACATGGTTCCACGAGCAGAGTACGACCGTGTGAGAGCTCAGTTCTTGAACATGGTGCCCAAGGAGCACTATGATGAGCTGTTGAACAGGATTTCGCAGATGGTTCCAAAGCAGGATTACCTAGATGCCGAGCGAAGGGTTCTTCAGCTGGAGGACGCTGCGAGAAGCTCTGTACCGAAGAAAGTTATCGACGACCTTGCCGCCGAGATTTCTATGCTAGGAGTACTTTCGGAAGTCCCGATGGAAAGCGAAGAGGAGCAAAATGAGAGTTCCAGCGAACTGGTCATTTGAGTCTGTCAAAATACTGCTTTCGAAACTTTAAGACCTTGGGCTCGATTACTATCTGGCAATAGCCCTGATCAGGATTGTTCTTGAAATAGTTCTGGTGGTAATCTTCTGCTTTGTAGAATTTTTCGACCGGGACTATCTGCGTCACGATGGGTCTAGTCCATATTTTCCCCATCTCGCTTGCAACTTCCTTTGCGATATCTTCCTGATCTTTATCGTGGTAGAATATCACGGATCGATATTGCGTTCCAACGTCGGCGCCCTGTCTGTTTAGAGCGGTTGGGTCATGAATCGAGAAAAAAACCTGTAGTATTTCTCTATATGAGATGACCTTCGGATCAAATGTAACCTGGACGACTTCAGCATGGCCAGTTTCGTTGGTACATATATCTTCATAGGAAGGATTTGGGACACTACCCCCGGAGTAGCCAGACTCGACTTTGGATACGCCCCTCAGTTCAGAGTACACGGCCTCAAGGCACCAAAAGCAACCTCCGCCCAGTGTTGCAACTTCGCTCATAGTTCTTCTGTCGTATGTCAAGGTATAAACGCTTCACCTCAATCCATAGGTAACAAACAAGTTTCTTATATCGCGTGATTTCTGGCTAGAGCCTCAACTTTCTAGTCGCTGGCTGTATTGTCCTAATTTTCTTCATGGGAATTGAACGTGCGCTCTGGCGGACACGCTATCTCTGCGGCATTATACAGTTTTCAGAGTTTGCTGTATTGACGAATAGTATGATACTCGTTGTTATATTACTAGGTACTGTTTGTCGCAGTCTATTTCTACAGGATTTCAGCTGAGGAAAGGATGCTGATTGAAAAGCTAGGCAAGGATTACTGGACGTACTGGAAAAAAAGAAGAGGGTTCCTGCCTCTACTTTATTAATTAGATCATATCTCTCGCCAGTTTCTTTGGCCTGCTTCTCCGTATAATGTCGGACGATGTGATAATACCCACCAAGCTCCCGCTCTTGTCCACCACCGGAAGTTTGGTCAAGTTCTCCTCGGACATAAGGGCCGAAGCTTCTGCAAGGGTCTTTGCGGGCTCTATAGTTAGGACCGGTTGAGTCATTATTCGTTCAATGTTGAGCTGTGACGGGTCTAATCTTTTCATCACGGCTTCACGAAGAATATCTCCTTTTGTGACTATTCCAACGATCTTCTTTTCTCGAAGCACAAGAACGCATCCAATGTCACGATCCATGATTTCTCTCGTTGCGTCAAAGACAGAGGCGGTGGCTTCGATCGTCACGACCTTTCTCGACATCAGGTTCTCGACAGCTGCGGTCATTGGAAGTTCGGTCATGCGGTTATCAAAGGCGGTCTAGGCATATTAGTGTAACCAAGTACTTAGGCGAGATCTCCGATCAAGAACGCATCAACGAGCTCGCATTGTTTCGCGCTTCCTAACTCACCTATGACTACAATGCCATTGGCCTGCTTCAACCAGTTGGAGTACTGCGCCTCTGTCGGTCTCACTACATTAGCTGTATACTCCTTCTTGTCGCGTTGTATCCTCACCCTGACAAAGTGCGTGATCCCAGGTTTCCCGTGATAGTCTTCGCTCAGCTTAGCCTTGATCATAGGGAGTTCTGTTGTTGATCCTCCTGCCCGCAGAATAGCGGGAACGCCGAAGACCAGAAAGCTCACGATTGTCGATGTAGGAAAGCCAGGGAGCAGTAGGAATGGTTTACCCTTGTATGTTGCGATGCCTGTTGGGCTTGACGGCCTCATGGCCACACCATGGACTAGTACTTTCACTCCTTCTATCGATTCAACGGACCTTGCGACATAATCCCTCTCGCCAACTGAGGAGCCGGCTGATATGAATAGAGCGTCAAATTGGAGTCCCTTGACAATCTTCTTCTTTATCGTGTCATAGTCGTCTCTCGCGATTCCCAGATCAACAGGAACTCCGCCGAATCTTGAAACCATAGCAGCGATGAATGGCCGGTTTGCATCAAAAATCCCCTGTGTACTCTTTGCTGGATCAACGAGCTCATCGCCGGTGGAGAAAAACGCAATCCTTGGTTTCTTGTAGACGGATACCCTACGTACACCTAGCATGGAGAGCAGCGCAATATGCTGTGGATGGATTCTTGTCCCTTTGCCAAGAAGCAGTTGTCCTCGAGAGAAATCCTCGCCCTTTGCGATTATGTTTTCTCCGGCCTTGATCTCGCGATCTGGGACGAGCGTCTTTCCTTCGACTTTGGCGTACTCAACCATTAGTACTGCTGTCGCGCCGAACGGGAGGTAGGAGCCAGTAGCAACCCTAGCCGCCTCGTTTGGTTTAAGAGCTAGCTTTGGAACTACTCCAATCCTTATCTCTCCTATGATTCTGAAACTAGACTCCGATCCCATTGAAACAGCATATCCATCGCGAGTCGATCTGGCGCGAGACGGAAGATCCCTTGGCGAGACGATGTCATTTGAGAGAACGCGTCCGTCAGACTGGTTTGTTTTGATTATTTCTTGCTTCACCGGATGGATGCTTTCAAGCAATATTCTCCGAGCGTCTGCCACGCTCAGGTGCTGCTCGGCCTTGTCCACACCATGATAGTGGGTGTGCTCTTCGCTCATGCAACCACCTTACGCGCTCCTGAATAAATGGAAATTGCGAGGAATAAAAGCATGGCAAATACGCCAAGAGTGATTATTGAATAATTGCCAAGCTCATAGTTTGCTATCGTCCCATCTACCACCAAGAACAGATAGGCGAGTTGAGAGTCTAGCGTATTCTTCCTCAGCGCCCGCCCGTTCTTACTGTTTGAGATCATCATGTATACGACAAGCATCAAGGTGACAAGCAAAAACCAGCCTACAAAGTTCGTGAGAGGTATCTTGTCGAGCTCTGGGAGTTGAAAGTACTGCCCGGTCCAGACCCAGTAGCCGTAGGAAGAGAACATCGGGTCAACCAGAAAGTCCCACGAGACCGCACCGAAAGCAGAGAGGGCTGCAAGCTTTAGCATGTCATTGCGTGAGAGCGATCGTCCTTCGAACAAACTCCTAGCCATACTAAAAGTGAGGTAGGCGATCACAAACCAGACGAGAGGCACCACCTCTGGTACTCCAAGAACCTTTGGCCCCAAAAAGTCAGTGTAATAGTACTTCCCGAATGGAAAGCCGGTGCTGGTGCCGAGGACTTCGGCGAGAAATCCCGCGAGAGAGGTTACTAAAAGGAAGATTGCAGCCTTTTTCGGGCCAAGCTCGTAAAGGCACTGGCCGAGCGTAAAGAAGAGAAGCGCGAATGAGAGGTCGAAGAAGATGTTTGCCGAGATGGAGAACTTCAGCACGAGTCCAAGTAGAATGTATGCAAGGATAGCCGCGTATATCAGTAATAGTGCATGGATCGCGAGCCGGCCGATATAGTATAGCTTCAACTCGTGGAATTTCCTCAAAATGTGATTATGAAAGTTGTTCGCTTTCGTTATTGAGGTTTAGACTCGCATACAATTAAATCCAGGCTCAGTATTCGGTACGATGGTAACGGGCAGACGACAACTGAACCGACTCCAACTTGGTACGCGATACGAGGAAGTGGACATGCTTCTGATTTCTTGAACCTGCTACATCCACCTTACACGCTCTGGCATTTGTCTTATGTTATACTAGGGATTTCGCTCGCACCGGTAATCTACCCTGCACGGTCAGTTGCCACGGTCGTTGCGTTCTTTCTTGGTTTGGGGGTTGGTGCGCATGCGCTGGATGAGACTATGGGAAACCCGCTCCAGACGAGACTCTCGAAGAAGTGGTTGTATCTAATCGGATTTGTCTTCATCGGGGCCGCAATTAGCATAGGGCTGTACTACACGATTACTCTATCATACCTCTTGCTCCCAATTATTTTTGCGGAAACGTTCTTTGCAATTTCGTACAACCTTGAGACGTTTGGGAAGAAGTTCCACACGGCCTGGGTCTTCTCGCTGTCATGGGGTATGCTGCCACTATTGACTGGCTTTTTCGTGAATGCCTTGACTATCACTCCAGCCGCAATCCTCTTCTCCGTTGGGGCTGGACTACTAACCTACGTGCAGAGAATTCTTAGTACTCCCGCTAGAAATGTACGGAGGAGGCAGCGGAAGAATTCGAGTGAGTCAATCGATATTCTCGAAATGTCTGAGAAATCATTGAAGATCTTGACCATAGTGGTGTTCCTATTTGCAGTGTCTCTTCTACTGGAGCGAATGCCCTAATATCCACATGTGGAGACTCGTGTACCCAGCCTATGGCTCCTTTGTGATAGCAATGAACGATTCAAATATCGCAATCTTTTAATTGAATAGTTTGCAATTATCCATTGAAAATGTACTGAGGCATACTAATAGATGTCAAAGTAGGTCCAGGTACGGAAAGACATAGTGCAAGATACAAATACATGGACCTGAGCTATCTTTCATGATTTTACTCTGAAACTAAAGAGAAATCTTGGTTCGCCGTTTCAATCTAGGGATCACTATCGAGAGAAACAGTCCTATGACCGCAATTGGGGTAAGTGCAAAAAAGAGCGCGGAAAAACCATAGACTGCGATTATGGGGACGGCGGCAAGAGGCGATAGAAACTCCGCGATTCCCGAAGACGTTGAGAAGATGTACGTAGAGCTGATCAGAGCGTCTGGTCCGGCGGAGTCGAGCGCAAGGTAGGTGGTGATTGGGTATATCAGGGCATGCGGGACGCTGAACAGCAGAAAGCCTGCAAGTAATAGGTACTGGTTGTTTGCAAGCCCTATGAGAGCAAATGAAAGTCCAAGCACAATAAACCCAATCATCAGATAGGTACGAAAGTGCTTTGTCTCTGAGCGGGAGAATAGCACTCGAAGTATAGAGGATACTAGGAAAACTGCTGCAAACAGTACAAGCACTTGTGTCGTAGTAACGTGAAATTCATTCTCGGCAAAGACTCCTCCGTAAGAAATCAAAATGGGCAGCAAAAGAGAGTAGAGAAAATTCATCATGTAGAAATTAGCGAAGCCTCTTTGTTTCATAGTCTTGATGATGTTTGAGGGAAGGATGCCTTTTCTCGTGTCCTCACCCACGAACGATTTTTGGATACCAATCCTGAAAGATATGATGAACACGACTATAGAGATTGCAACTAGAAGAAAGAAGAGGTCGTAGTATCCCGACAGGTAGATTGAAGCACCAGCTATCAGCGGTCCAGCTATCATTCCGAACGAAAGAGCTGTTGAATAGTCTGCGATTCCCTTGTGCGGCCTTTCATCTGTTCCACTTAGGTGCATAGTTGGAATAAGAAACGCCTGAATAAGCGAGAGACCGAAGCCACTCAAAACTATGCTTAGCGAGTAGCCTAGTGGGTCTTGAATTAGGGCGGCGCCGAAGAACGCAAGCGCCAACACAGCAAATCCGGAAAGTGTCGACCTGTTCCTGCTCCTGATGATGCCCGCTGCAATTATTGTGCCGAGCGCATTTGCAATCCAGAATCCCGCGATCATCCATCCTATCTCTGAAGCAGGGGTCTCGAGTATCTTCACCAATACTATGGGAGAAACGGTCTGGACGATGATGCTTATGGTGCGGGTAAGAAACGTAATGCCAAACAGAGCCCGCACATCGCGGGTTGTGGGAATAGTCAAGCGATTCAGCCTACGCAGTCCAGATACAGGTTGTACAGCTCGTGACCGATTTTCTCAGGAGAGAATGCCTTTTCGATTTTTGTCCGGGCATTGTTTCCCATCTTTTTTCTCAACACTTCATCTCCAAGTAGCCTTTCGCATTTTTCAGCAAACTCGTCTGTCGAGCCAGGAGTTACCAGAAATCCAGAGACGCCATCTTCCACCACCTCAGGTATCGCTGAAACTCTGCTTGCGACGACCGGCACTCCCTTGCACATTGACTCGATGATGCTCATTCCATACGCCTCTGCGGCCGTTGGAAGTAGAAAAATGTCCGAGGATGGAAGGATCTTTTCGTGTAGATCTTGCTTTGAAACATGGTTATAGTATGATATCGAGCTGTCCCGCCGAACTTTTTCAAGAGTGTTCCTGTCTTGGATCTTACCGATGAAGGTAAGTCGTAGGTCGTCAAAGGACTTTCTCAGTCTCTCAAAGACCTTTAAAGCGACATCGCCTCCCTTCCTGTAGTAATCGCGGCCTATGAAGAGAATGTTCTTGGATTTGTGCTGTATCTCGTAGCGTGATGTTTCGAAGGCTGGTGGTATTATCCTGATCTTCGAGGGGTCGACGCCATCTCGAATGTATCCCTTCTTCGCCCAATCAGACCAGAGGATTATTGCCTTGCATCTCTCAGAGTTGAGCATGTTGGTCGCAATCCTGACGATCTTCTTGCTCCAAAAACCTTCAAAGCTGATGTAATCAGAAAAGTACTGCCCTAACGACTGGTCGTTTTCGTGTATCCACGGTATCGGGTATCTATGAATGCTCCAGAACATGGAGTGTATCAGTGAATAGTTTTCCCTCTTTATTGGAAAAAGAGCCTCGCTGAACAAGCGCGCGCTGCTAAGGGGGACTGAGACCCATCCGAGGCCGTAATGACCGATATACTTTGGATATTCCAATTTTTGTTTATAGAGGGTGTAGCTGACGTTACTCGGCGGGTTGTTGTATCTTAGCGCGGCCCCAGTTCTCATCTGACCTGTGAGAGGGTCAAGCTCGGAGACTAGCAAACAGTTTAGCTGTTTACTGATCTCGCTTCGTGGGGCGAGCTGCACCTTATCTATATTCACGCGCCGAGGCGGAGACCACATTCCCAATAAATCTTAGCTATGGCTCTCTAACTACTTCGAGCGGTTCTGGTCGTTCTTCTGACACGAATTCCATATCTTCGGGTTCGACGATCGACATCATTTCCTTCGGCAGTTTGAATAGAGGCGAGCGGGCCACCTTTCCGGTTCTCCAGTTGACTGTTGGGTATATCATTTCCTTTGCGTCGCCTATCCTGCTCTTGTTTTCAAGTACGGCCTCGAAAATTTCGTGCAGTACCATATCCATCGTCTTCTTTCTCCTGAAACCTAGCGATGGGAGGATCTTGCTCTCGACCTCGTAAAAGTGCTCATCTTTCTCAACCCTTGGATTCGCGACGTACTCCATCGAGGGTTCTACACCGTACTCTTTTCCAATGGCCCTCACTTTCTCAGCAAGTTCGAATGTGTCGTATACCTCGTCGAGCTGATTAATTATCCTATACTCTCCATTTTTTGGCGGGTTCTCAAGTAGTAGCGTAAGGCAGTTAATGCTGTCATACAGTGAAAGAAAGCCGCGCTTTTGCCTGCCCTTGCCGTAGATGAGAAGCTTGTTTAGAGCGACTGCCTGGATGACGTATTTGTTGATTAGAGTGCCCCAAATTGAGTCAAAGTCAAATCTTGTGGCAAGCTCTGGATCGGTGATATCGTCTGTCTTCACTCCATAGACAACTCCCTGCATGATGTCCGTCGCAGTAAGGTCAAAAAGCTTGTTTGCAAGCTTTACGTTGAACGTATCAAATATCTTGCTCAAGTGGTAATAGCTTCCTGCCACGAGCGGAAACATCACTTTCGCCTTTCTATCCTTGCGCTCGATTTCAATTTCTCCCTCCGCAATCTCTATCCCTGGCTGACCATACTCACCCATGCTTCCCATTTTGAGAAGATGAGCGTCTGGAGAGTTTCTTGCAATGGCATAGACGATATTCATGTTCGTAGCAATGTTATTCAACTCTGAATACATCGCGTGCTCTTGGTCGATCATGCTAAAGGGAGCAGACCTTTGCTGGGCCAGGTGAACGACACTCTTTGGGCGGTACTTGCTGAATATCTCATCTACAAGCTCAGAATCTCTAGCATCTGCAAAGATGAACTCCAAGTTACTGTTCCCGGTTGCCCGCTCATAAGCTGCGATCCTGTGCGGCATCGTCTTGATCGGAACCAGAGATCTAGTATGGACAGATTTTACCAATTTTCTAGTTGCCAGATTGTCTACGAGTACGATTTTCTTTTCTGGATATCTTGATCCGAGATGAACTGCAAGCGGCCAGCCAATGTAACCATCCGCGCCGAAAATGATTATGTTATCAGACAAAGTCTTTCTGATCAGCATAAGGCGGTCTCTAAACTTATTTATAGAAAGGGGACAGCGCGTATGAACCGAGCGTCCACTAGATTGAAGCTTGTCCTATGATAACCGTGAAGAGGTTAGGTTCAATTGCCATTTCCATCTCTTGACCTAGACATTGCTCTCGACGTGATGAGCGGCATCGTAGCTCTTCTCGTTAGCTCGTACGCGTATAGATACAACAAGTTGCTAGCGAACTCTACTCTGAAATTCATCGGGGTGGGCTTTATCATGTTAGGCGTTGGACTTCTGATCGAGGCCTGGGCGTATTCGTTCGTGGTGTTCGGAGTCGGAGATTTGTCTACAGACAGAGCTTTTGCCATCATTACCTCTGCAATGTATGAACTCCTGCAGATGGGTGCTTTTTTTGTTTTGGCACTAGGATACATCAGGAGCGCATTTCCCTCTCAAAAGTTCAGCTCATTGGATGCCTCTGCCCTAAGCGCTCTCGTGATCCCAATAGTGACAACCACAGGCCCTGGTAGATTAAGGGACATGTTACACTTTGCAAGGCTAATCTGGGAAGTTGCAGAAATTCTGTCCATAGTGTTTCTGGCGATAGTGATAGTCGTTGGATTCTTGGGCTACTCTGAGACACGCCACAGGTTTTCACTGCTTGTAATTCTGAGCTTCATTCTGATACTTGCGGCGCAGGCTTTTGATCTCTGGACCGTGATTTCGATATCTGTGCGGCTGGACGTCGTAAGCTCTGTCGTGCAGTTTGCTGGATTTTTGATGTTACTCGTCTTCATAATTTGGAGAGGCCGAATTGGTTCAGCCAGAGAAGCCCCGCAGTAAGATCAGGATTTATCTGGACATACTGCGCGCAGTCGAAAACGGTGGCAAGGCGAAGCCAACGCACGTTCTGCAGCGGGCAAATTTATCACATGTCAGGCTAATGAAGTACGTGGGAGAGCTCCTGAACAAGAAACTCATCTCAGAAAATGAGGATGATGGGAACAGGTACTATACGCTAACACCCGAGGGGATAAAATTCCTTGAGGAGCTCAAGCGTGCTGAGACGTTCGTTTCTGGATTCGGGCTGTCCTTCTGAGTTTCTTCATCGTGTCGCTGTCGATCCTATAGTAGTACCACTTGTCTAGCCTTCTCGCTCCCAGTTTTTCATAGAAATTTATGGCGTTCTTGTTCCAAGTAAGAACCGAAAACTCGAATCTGCCGCAGTGGCTTCTTCCGGCTTCGTCAACGCAGCGCAAGAACAATTCCTTCCCAACACCCTTGCGCCTGTACTCTTCGAGGACGAAGATATCTTCGAGGTAAAATGTGGGCCTCGCGAGAAAAGAAGAATACGTGTAAAAGTACAGCGCGTAGCCAACCGGTTTTTTACCATAGTAGGCAAGAAAGAGGCGTACAATCTTCTTTGAAAAGACGTCGCGTGTTATTCTTCGCTTTGCCTTCGAGTTCGGCGGCTCTAGATGCTCAAAGTCAGCGAGACCTACGAGTAACTTGATGAAATCGCGAGAATACCGTCTTACGGCTCTCCGAATCGTAATTCTGCCCAATTTCGAGGAGTTCTAGTCCATGTGGATCTTGACGAGTCTTTCGTATTCCTTTAGCCCTAGCGCGACAATCTCGCTCATGAGCCTTGAAGGATCCTCGTTGTCGAGCTCCCTCGCAAGTACTCTCTCAAGCCTCTCGTACACGTCAGAGTTTAGGTGGAGCGTCACTGTCCGCATCTTCGCCTTGGTAGCCCCGCCGTGGCCCAGAATCCTCTCTTCGCTTATCTCGGAGCCATCGAGCCTCAGGTATTTTCCACACAGACCACACTTTTGCAGGGTCATCACTTGGGTTTTTCCACCCATGTCTACCGAGTAGGTCCCGAATTCGCTTATCTCAAGGTGTTGGCAGGACAACGCAATGGTAATTATGAGTTCTCTCATATAAGAGTGTATTTTTGCTGTATTAAGGAAGCTTTGACATCGACCGAACAAAAGCACTGCCCCTTCTGCCAGAGCAGTGTGAAAGTGGCATATGTTTCTAAACCAGATGTGGATCTGAAGATATGCGAGAAATGCGGTGGCGTAGTTTCTATCCGGTACAAAGATTCTTAGCTTTTGATTTACTTCAAGTGCACGCCAATACTTAATATGCTAAAAGCGAGACCGCTTCAACAAATCTCATAGTTTGCCATGAGGATTAAGAAATTAATTGGCTCTGCAAATGTCCGGCGAGTTGAAAAGAGATCTTGTATCTTCTTTCAACGCAAACCTGATTCTTCCTCTGTACTCTGTCTTCCTTCCTCTGCTTGCTTATGCGCTGAATGCTAGCGCGTTTGAGGTTGGACTAGTCGGCGGCGCTGCGAACGCTGTTTACTGCTTCATGCCTTTTGTGATGGGGCGCTTTGCAGACAGTGCCAATGTACGGAGATTCTTTGTCACCACCTCGTTTGTCCTGCTTTCGATCATCTCAATATCTTACATCTACGTGCAAAATCCAGTTACGTTGATTGTAATGCGAATCTTTGAAGGAGTGGGCTGGGCTATGCTTTGGCCCGCAGTCGAAGCTGTAATAAGGGACTCGACAACAGACGCGAGGAGGGCGCTTTCCATTTTCAATTTCACCTGGTCGGGCTCTGCCACGGTTGGTCCGTTGATCGGTTCTGCGATAGTGTTTGTAAGCTCGATAAGGGAAGCTTTCGTGGTAAGCTCGGCCGTGATGATCGTAACACTGCTCGTGAACCTAGCACCGCTTGCCATGAGACGCGGCACCGATGTTGTCATAGTGCGAACAACTCCCATCTCTGATCATGTCCAGACGCCTAGATATGGAGCGAGGCTGTACGTACCGTCCATGATTGTTGGAGCGATTTCAGTTGGTGTACTATACACATTCCTCCCAGAGTATGCAAAATCGATCCATATTTCGATACTCCTGGTGGGCGCTGCTACTTTCATTTTTGGGTTTACGCGGTTTCTTGTTTACGTGCTAATGGTGCGCGAGCGATTCAGATCTTCGCTGCTGCACAGCAAGTATAGGGCGAGGAACGTCGTGATTTCTCTGATCGTGCTGTCGCTCTCGAGTCTGCTGATGCTTGTACGGGATCCTTCTGGGCTTCTCTACATCGTCTCGTACGGTGTGGGAGGCGCGTGCTACTCCGTTGTATATGCGGTCTCCCAAGCGTCGGTCATAGCAGAGGCAGAGCCGGACAAAGTCGGGCGTAGCGCTGGCAAATTTGAATCGTCGATAGGAATTGGGCAGGCGCTTGGACCGATCATGGGAGGCGCGATTGCGATGGGCTCATATTCGACCCCCTACATAGTTCCCTCACTCAGTCTTGTTGTGTTCTTGATCGTGCTTCCTTTCCTCGTGAGAAGGCGTAGGTAAACGGTTTTAGAGAGCGCCTACTCATAACTACATACCAATTGTACAGTTCCGAGTCGGCGAGGGAGAAAACAACCCAGCTAGTATACAAACAGATTTCCAGAGGTCAGCTAGTGGCCATTATTTCCTTCTTCG
>JAKBSX010000491.1 GCA_021844725.1 Actinomycetes bacterium
GTTTTCTAATAACTTCTAGATAACTATGGCCACCGCCAACTGATTATTCAGCTAGTGGAATTTGCACAATATTCGGGACACAACCTAATACCTTGGAAGTCCGAGCTGGTGAGATGACGTGGCTAAATGGCATGAACGCTGGATCGATTTGGATTTCTATAATGAGGTCGATTTCAGACTGCGAGGTCGGAAGGCTCAAAGATCCGAAGTCAAACCGCGAAGGGGTGGTTGATAATTGGGAGTTTCCAGTTGTGAGTCAATGGGACGGACTAAAAGTGTGAGACTGTCAATTGAATCGATTCCGAGGCAATCAGCGAGGAGGAAAACTAGCTGGACAAGGACATACTTCCCATATTTGGCTCCTACATACCGGTGTCAGATAGTCAAGTCGAGGCTAAGTCCTGGAAGATGACGAGAATTACAGACTATCCTAACGTTCCGGAATCTGGATTTTCGCCACGGTTACCATAGAGTCCAAGTTTCTTGGCATACTCGCATAAAGCGGGTAGGACAGCTAAATCTTTAGGGCGGCCGGCAGCACGTTTGCTGCGAATTATGTCTGTGAGGTCGGCTACTCGTGCTGAGACATCCCCAATTAAAATCGAGTGAGCTGCTAGGTTCAGGTCATCGTAACCAGTAGTACCGCTGGGCACGAAAGAGATATCAAAATCCCCAAACTCACAAGTCAGATTGAGCACCTCCATTTGGGATATCGATTCCGGACTATGGCCAAATGGAAGTGCATAAGGAGCTGTGTGAATACGAATCTTGGCATTAAGTTCGCTTAGTGCTGCATCAAGACGTGTGGAGTTTTCAGAGGATCTGGACGGAGTGAAATCTATGTCAAAAGTAGGGTCAATCGGAGCATCATGGAGCTGAGCAGCAAAGGCACCGAGAACACGTATTCAACTCCGTGCTTATTGAAGACCTCAAGAATGGCAGTAGGATTGAGAACCGGGCGAGTCACGCAATACCCTTCTTAGGTAACCTGGCTTTTCTGCCAGCCTCGCCAAACACACGTAAATTGATCTGATGCTGGTAGTCGACTGAACGCTTTTCATCTTCGCTCAGACTATTTTATCGAGCTTCAAGCACCTCGTCATGGGCATCACGTTCAGCGATTTGGATCCTCATCTCAAGTCCTGCACCAGCAAGAATCCGAGAGATGGTCTCAAATCTGGGTGATACTGTTCCCGCTTCAATGCGAGCAATAGTGGCTTGAGGTACTCCAGACAAGCGACCCAGTTCTCGCTGAGTAAGATTTGCTGTAGTCCGGGCCAGAGCCACAATGCCGCCTTCTGTTGTTTTGTACCTTCCCTTGGCAACTCTCATACTCCTAATGATAGCATAAATGCAGTCACCGGAGTCCGCGGCCATTCAGATAGAAAGATATATTTATATGACACGTATGACATTGCGAGCAAAAGGTCAATTAACGTTGCCGGTCGAAATTCCTAAAGCCTCTCATCTCGTCGATGGGGTTTTGTTGGACGCGGAACTTACTGAAGAGGGTATATTGGTTCGCCCGAAGAAGATTATCGACGCTACGCAGAGTTGGTTATGGTCTCCTGAGTGGCAGGATGGGGAACACGAGGCTGATAATGATCTCTCGGCTGGAAGAATTGAAATATTCGATTTGGGCGATGAGTTTCTTGCCGCTCTGCGGCGTGGAGCGAAATAGTAGTTCATGCCTACCTATGCTTGGCTGGCACGTTTTTGGTCAGACTCCAAGCGCCTTACTCCGGATGGGCAAAAGGCGTTTTTAGCCGCGGTGAATGACTTTGTGACCGACTTAAGTCAAAAAGATTTGTTTCGGAAAAGTTTGAGAGTCAAAGGTATCCAAGGTAAGCCTGGCGTATTTGGAATGACTTGGTCCGGAAACGGGCGAGTGACATTCGAATACGGCAAACCACTGTGTGACAATGATGTTCATATCATTTGGCGGCGAGTCGGGATAATTGCATTTTTAACTAGCCCTGATTACGCCAAACCCTTTAGCGCCAAGGCTTTTCACCTGCACTCAAACTAGAAAACTCCGCCACGCGCTCCTCACGTCCTAGAGAACCGCCCTAACTGTGTCGCAGTTGGCAGTTAGTCCACAACGATACTTGAGGTTGTAACTACCTCAAGTATCGTCACCGGGAACGATGTTTAGGCGCCTCAATCTTTGCAGGCTCATGTATCCAATTTTCTAACTGCCACCGGGCATTGATTATTATTACTACTACTACGCCGGCGGACGGGTGGTCGCCAGCTTTCGAAGCACAAAGGGAAGGACGTCACCATGGCGAAAATGCTCCCGTTCACTTGGTGTCTCGATTCGTGCCCGCACCGGAAGTTTGCGGTCATCCGCTAAGATTTGCAGCTCATCTCCACTGCTGTCGAATACTGATGCAATTCCGATGATGTCAAAGGTCTCCTCACCGCTTAGGCCTAAGCTTTCGACGGAAGCACCCTCCTCGAACTGAAGTGGAAGAACTCCCATTCCGACCAGATTGGAAAGGTGGATCCTCTCAAAACTTTCGGCGAGGACTGCCCGAACTCCTAGAAGCATCGTGCCTTTGGCTGCCCAATCACGCGAGGATCCGGAGCCGTACTCCTTGCCAGCCAGAATTACCAGTGGAGTACCTGCTTGCCGGTACTTTTCTGCAGCTTCAAAGATTGAAAGCTGCTCGCCGGTAGGCAGGTACCTGGTGAACCCACCTTCGATTCCATGAACAAGTGCGTTTCTAAGCCGCACATTTGGAAGGTGTCACGCCACATCACTTCGTGATTGCCACGACGGGCACCATAGGAATTGAAGTCGTTTGGGTCAACTCCTTTCTCGATCAAGTATTTCCCTGCTGGACCTAAGGTGGCAAAGAATATGCTTGGCGAAAATATTCCTTATGACAAGATCCCATTCTTCTACTCTGATCAGTACAATTTTGGAATGTAGTATCGAGGCTGGACTACATCGTTTGACAAGGTTGTATTACGGGGCGATGTCTCAAAGCGCAAGTTCATTGCTTTTTGGATGCATCACGGTAAGGTCGCTTCAGCGATGAATGCCAACATATGGGATCAGGGCGAGGCTATTGAAGCGCTAATACGAACGGGAGAGCCTGTCGATGACATCCGTTTGGGTGACCCAAATGTTGACCTTGCGACCCAAGTCTCCTGAGGAGCGTGTTCAACCTGAATTATTAGCTGCGGGCAGATTTTAATATGCTCCAGAGCGGATCATAAATCATTTTCGCTACTTGTCAGTTGACTGCGAGATGCACAGAGGACACTCTCTTATTTTTGAGATAGTGAGGTTCGAGCGTAAGCGTTAGTGACGATTAATTTCAAGACGGTTTTTACGTTCGGGTAAATCGGGTTCTTGAAAAGAATTCCCATCACTATTTTCGCTTTTGCGTTATCTAACAGGGTTCACATGTTGATGCTTCACTTAGAACCATCTGTCGAGGTCAATTTGGATCCAATTCAGCCATAATTGGCTATTTACCTATTCCTACTATCGGCTGTGCCAGTTTCTGACCACCCATCGATCCGTAGAACGTTGCGTCGCCAAAGGAGAATACTCCACCATCAGCTGCGGTTAGCCAGTAACCCTTGCCGTCCGGCGTTG
>JAKBSX010000492.1 GCA_021844725.1 Actinomycetes bacterium
AATTCAGGTCCTCCGAATCCGTGAGGCCGATACAATAAGTTCACCATCAGAAACCTCAAAATCAGTTCACCATGTAATCGCAGTCGGCGTCCGAGACGTTACGGACAAGTGAGCGTCGGTACATTTGATACAGACAAACGAGCACTCGTTGACGAAAGAGAGCCAAGCCTGAGGAGGCGCCTGCGCAAAACGAAGCGAAAGGCGCACGATAAGTATTAATGCCGAACCGCTGCACGAAACCAAAGGACCCGCGTCGTTGACAAAGAACAAGACATTATGCAAGACAGCGAGGATAAGTCTCACTACCTTCATTGAGATGCGCATTGTGGGTGTCCAATGCTCTTTCACCCAAGCCAGCAGGGAAGTAATAACCCTCGGGAAAGGGAACTCAGCTGGGATATGGCTCTCGAAATGTCACGTGCCCTAATCCTGCTTCTGTGCAACATCTACCGAGCACCTCGGGATTGGGTCCAGAGCTTTTTGTGGCGTAAGTAAGGTGGGCGATTCGTATTTCAATTCGCTGACTTTGGCAGATATAAGACCCGAAG
Organism: Actinomycetes bacterium; assembly: GCA_021844725.1. The sequence goes on from JAKBSX010000492.1 coordinate 549, forward strand.
GCTTGCGGACAATTCACGAACCCATGTCGGAGAGCTCAGATTCGCACAAACGCTTGAATATTCGGATTAGAAAATATCTTGTCAAAGAATGGCGTGATCTGAGCTTCGATTAGGGAACCTGTGTACGGGCTATTTGAAATTTGAGCTGATTCAGTTTCGTAGACTTCATAGTATGCTGTTTGCGGAAACACAACCAAATCGCCGGCCTTCGATTTCAAGATTGTAGAGGGAGGATTCGAAGCTACGAGCAAGTCTACGGCCCCAAAGTCCGTAGACTTCGCGTACAACGTGAAGTCGTCGGGACGCCAGGTGTAGAGGGCGTGGCCATCTAGTTGAGGTGCCAAGAACGAGATTCCTGAGAGCTGCGCCTGCGTGAAATTGTTTGGCGCAGCAAATGGATAAGCAACCGAAGGGTAAAGAATTCCCAGCATCAAGAGCCAGAGAAGCAAAGGAAACATCCAAGATAATCTCCGTTTGCCTTCTGCCAACGCGACTAGGCTAGATACAATCACAGATGCGAAGAATACAAAATAGTAGTCAAAAGGTTCTCTTATGAGGCCGCCGTTCACGAAAACAATGTAAGACAAGATAACACCCAAAAACAAGAGTGTGTACAGAGTTGGCTTTACCTTCATTTCAGATGACAGTCGATTCGGCAAACGGAACAAAGATTTCAGAAAAGACCGCCCACTAACCAAGATTGCAAAGTAGGCCCCGAAAATGATTAGACTCCCAAGTGTGGCCTCACGGAAACGTGCAACATAGGGAAACACTGAAGCTGTAAAGGAACCAACCTGCCCATGTAGGAAGCCTAACGAGATCAGATTTTCAATCGCGCTTGCGAACGGATAGGCCGCAATGGAACCCAAATAAAAAGCCCATGCCAGCCAGGATATTACCGGTATGATGATTAGCAGTATCAGATCTCTGGACGTACGTCTGTTTACGGATGATGATGCTACCAAGATTCCCAATCCTGCTGACATTACAACGAATGGTGAAGTGGGATGAGTTAACACAAGTGCTATGATAGTAAGCAGCCCAAGCCCACGAACCCGCCTTCGAGAATCAAAAAGAAGAACCAAGGTTGTGAGTGTCAAAAGGTCTCCATTAGACTCCGGCGAAGGATGTACATCCAGCATATACAACACCAACATGGTCACAAGAACAGCCAGGAACGCGGTCCGTCGACTTGAAAGCTTCGACCCAAGAACATAGAAAAGCAGGACAATCAAGAGGGTGGCCAAGCTCGGCCACACCAGTCTTCCGAATTGAAGAAAGGGAATTCCAGATACTTGAAGGACAGCACTGGCTTCAACAAAGAATCCAGGATATTGGAAAGCATACGTTCCGAAGGCAGTAATGTGACTTAGCGCTTGGGGCAAATTTACAACAACCCCCAAATGCCAAGGCGTGTCAGGTTCCACTAGTCCGTTGGAGAGAAAATACGGAGTTCCGACAAGAACCAATCCAAGAGACTCGAGCAAGAATAACTGATTCCGTACTCCAAGTTTGCAGGCGTAGACGACAAATCCCTGAAAAGCCAAGCCGATAATTAGTAAGTTCAGGAGAGGCGAACTCACATCCAGCAGAGCAAGAGCATCTGTCGAGCTAAGAAGAGAATACTGCGCGGCGACGTGAACGATCAGAACCACGTAAGCGACAAGAAATAGAAGATTTATCCCAAGCATCATAGACCCAAACCACGGACGGGCAACTTCGCAGCTTGGTTCCAACGCTAACTTGGAGTGGCTTAATCGAATCAACCTCTCCCACAAAACGTTCGACGTATGAGTACATCATGCGCGATTCCTTCTAACTTAGCCACCAACAGATTCATTTGGAACTTCGCGGCCATTTCCCAAGGCCCAAGTCGCGTGTACCATGGCTCCGGTTGTATTCCATCCAGTGAACGCACGCCTTGAATATTCCAGCATCTCCCTCGATTGTGAGGTTTGTTGGAGTGTTCCAGTGCGCTGCCATGAGTAATATTCTCGCAGCGGGCCTGATGAAATGATAGAAATTTCGGGCCATTTGCAGTTTCATGAGGGCCGACTCTCTGCGGCTTGCTCGTACACTTTCATCATTTCAGACCTGAATTTTTCTATCGAGAACCTAGAAAGTATTGTCTCGCGTGCGTGTTCCGATATTCGGCGTCTAGTTTCACTATCTTCAAGCAGTCTTAAGATGGCCTGCTCCAAAATGCCTGAGCCGCCTCTTGGCAGCAAAATGCCATTTTCTCCATTATCTATAGCTTCCTGCATAGCCCCCCTATCAAGAGCGATCACCGCCGGTCCACTACTCATCGCCTCGAGAACCCTTGCAGGGAAGTTCTCGTAGAGGCCGACAGAGACAAAAATGTCTGCACTCGAATATAGCCCAGGAAGCAGCTCATACGGCACGTACCCTAGGAAGGTGTAACGATTCTCGTCGACCCCCGTCTCTCGCAGAAGGGAAATCCATTCCGTCTGAGGACCAGCACCGGCAAAAACGAAATGAGCATCTTTATGCCGACGCAAAACGCCGGGCATTGCCCTAATTACGAGGTGCACTCCTTTGGCAACCGTCAACCTTGATGAGAAGAGGATTAATGGCCCTCTAATCTCTGCTAGGGGAGGAATCCTGTTTTGTCTCGGACGAAACCTGTCGGTGTCAATGCCTCTATAGACAACTGATACATGGTTCAAGTGAGGATTGTTCTCTGTCATTTCACGTTTCATCCAGTTGGACACTGTTATGAAATTCCTCGACCTTCTCAGGTAGTATCGTTCTAACTGTACCAATGCAGGGTACATCACCAAAGTGGACTTCTCAGATCGATCCAACATGTGAATAGGCATTCTTGCTGCTAAGATTCCTCCTCTTTGTCCTTCAATTGTGGTATGAATGGTGACAAGTTCTTTCCAAGTCACTTGGCCAAGGAGTTTGGGAAGCAAGTCTGGCATGGGAGGGAAATTCGTATGAACGACGTCGAAGTTGTACTCCCGTACGAGTGAAGGTAACACCCTGAGCACCGAATATTGGAACACGCACGCGAGACAATACTTTCTAGGTTCTCGA
>JAKBSX010000493.1 GCA_021844725.1 Actinomycetes bacterium
AATCGCAAGAAGCTCGGCAATTGAAATTATGACGATTAGGGCTATGCTAGCGGTAACAAGAATGATGTGGGATGCGATTGTGAAGGCAAATAGGAATCTGTCGAAATTGACCATCGACGTCTGGGCCGTTGCGTTACTTCCAGCATCTAGAGGAAGGCCGAATAAAGGAACCAAAAAGCTCTTCCCAAGTCAGATTGAGTTTTCGTTCTTAAAAGTTGATCTGAGATAACGAAATGGACTACCGTACTATTCAGATCTCCGATTGACCTAAATCAATTTTCAAACTGAAGGATTGCTTGGACTTTCTTAAGGGGTGCATTGAGCTTTTTCTTTTTGTCAAATACGAACGCAATTACAGGAGCTGCACCTATCTCACTGGAGCGGCTGCCGAATACTTTGTATCCAAGAAGGGGCGCTCAGTGAGAATAAACTTCCTGAGCCTAGAGAAATTTGTGGCGAACGAATCTATTGACTACAAGACTCTCTTCGGCAGCGGCATCAACATAGCTACATCGTGAAATCTCTGAGCAGCTCTGTCAAGCAGTTTTCCGGGAAAAAGACTTCTTCTGATTACATCATTCATAGTTACAACTCAGCTATGTAGCCTTGGCCCTGAGCCGATGACACCAAACTGCTTGCGTGCTCAGAAAGTATCCTTACCATTGCGTAATTTCTTTCCCATGTACGTGTGAATGTCTTTATCTTCCTTTTTTTTCTCCGTGTTGACTCTTTCTCCTGCCTTTCTATATGCTTGGCCCAACTTGCGCCGTGTTTCACGGTTGTTATCTAACGCTTTGCCGATCTTTTCCTCAACTTTGGCATGTCCTCTTCTTTTCTTGTCTTCAATTCTTGCATATGACATTTGCATTTACTCCTATTCAAATGGTGAAAAGTCGAATGAAACTTCATCTGCCAAAGAGTGCCCAGGAAGTAGGGCAAAATCCTTTACTGGCCTTCGCAATCGACTAAAGACTTGAAAAATCGTTCTTTGGTTGACCAAACGTTCCAATAATTTGCTCGCTGTGAATTGGATTGGCAACTCTGGATGCTCCAAGCGAGTTAACGGCCCAGATGGCGATCGTCAATTTCGATGGCATCATTCTTGTTACCGCTAGCACGGATATAATATTCCGCCTCCGTTTCGTGTCGACTTTGGCGAAATGTTGTGGTCTGTGCCAATATTTTGGCATGAATTGAGCATCTCTCTTTCATATCACGTTATCTCGATCCACTTATAACAAGAGTGTAGTGTGCTCGTGACAGAAACAATTCAGTCGTCAACTTCGACTGCACTTCAATATCGTCAGTGCTTCGGATGTGAAAGACATCCATTATATCTTGAGATACCTCCTGTTACATTACATCGCGGTCAAGAATGCTTGATCTGCAGCAACAATGGAGGTATATTCGAGCTTGATCATTCCTTTCGCGATATTCGACTCTTGGTATACGAGCGAGGCGCTGAAAACCATGATCAAGGACCTCGGAATCAAGGATTACATCACAGAGGAGAAGAGCGCCCGTGTCATCCCATCAGACGACAGCAAGACTGAGATGAACCTCTCCGAGTTTGAAAAGACGATCTCAAGAGACAAATTCAGTCCAGTCGAGATATACGCTTCGATCCTTGGAAAGAAGGAGACGTTCTACGCATTCTGTACTACTGTGCGGATGAAACACCGCGGTGATGTGAAGGTGAAGGTTAATCTGCTGAAATTAGTTCTTCAGGAACTCTAACAGCGCGGTGTTCACTTCGTCCGAGTGCGTCCATGTTATGCAGTGCGGCCCATCCTTTATCACGACAAGACGGGCTCCCTTGACAAGCTTTGCAGTCCGCGCCCCTGAAGCCGAAATCGGAAGTATTCGGTCAGCATCTCCATGAATTACAAGTGTGGGCACGTCAATGCGTGATATGTCCTTGCGAAAATCCTCGTGCCAGGTCGGAACACATGCTAAACAGGCCGTAGCTGACGCGCTCGTTGCCACGTTCCAGCTAGATTGGACTGCCTGTTCGCTGACGCGCTTACCAAGCAGGAGGTCGGTGTTATAGAAATCCTTGAAGAAACCAGTAAAGAATGCGTAACGGTCAGCGGCTACGGCCTTTTGGATCCCGTCAAAGACGCTCGCGTCCACGCCCTCGGGGTTGTCTTGCGTCTTGAGGAGGTACGGAGGGACAGATGAAATGAAAATTGCCTTGCTTACATCCTTTGACCAGTTCCTACCAATATAGCGCGCTACTTCCCCGCCGCCCATCGAGAAACCGACCAGTGCGTAATTTCGCAGTCCGAGATGGCCGACGAGTTTGTGCAGGTCCTCGGCGAAAGTATCATAGTTATAGCCTGTCGTCGGCTTGCTCGACTGACCGAAGCCTCTTCGGTCATAGGTAATGACACGGAAACCAGCTTCGAGCAGGGCAGAAGTCTGCTTCTCCCAAGAAGCTCCGCTCAGCGGATATCCATGTATCAAGATAACGGGCTTGCCCATGCCGTGATCCTCATAATAGAGATCAATACTGCCAGTGTTTTCTTTCCCGACATTTACGAAAGGCATTCGAACAGCTTCATGCGGATTTCAATTATTAAAGACTACTCGGAACGTAACTCCAATTTTTCTCGGGACGTCCGGTGAATCCGAAGGTTCTGTGGCATTTGAAATCCGTATCTTTCGTTTGAGAGGTTTCTCACAGAAAGCAGCCCAAGACTTTATCCAAGTAATTGTCTATACTACCTGGAGCAAATGGTTTACCGTCAGCATTGGTGGATTTTAGGAGGCCTTGAACAAAGTCCTGTGTGAGATCAGCCCTCTCCTTTTCAGATAACTGTACGAATTGCTTTGGTGTTTTCTCAATTCTTTCACAAAGGCGACCATCTACGCGTAAGGCGACTTCCCCCCCTAAATGATAGACTGATCATCATGTCATCGCTTTACGCCCGGATCCTCTAATAGGTAGTCAATTTTCAACGACGATTGCTCGTCAAAATATATACGAAGTCGTCGTCAACAAACGATTTCCATCCTTATCCCGTTTAGCGTAAGGAGGGATTCACGTTTCCGCAAACAGTGAAGCTGACGGTTGACGCATGAGTTGAACTGAAAAGATAGCCTGCCGGGGCCGTAATCGTGATTTGGCAATTAGTATTCGTATTCACATTATTGGTCGTGCCATCATCTGGCTCGCTACTCCGACTAACCGTTGCAGGACAGGTCGACGGCTGACCCGCTAAGGAGAAGCTGGGATAGGAGTATGACCTTTCCCTAATGGCGTATAGGCCAGCTGGAGTGGCTGAACCGTAGCAGAATACGCACCCATGCTCTCTGTGATTCCTTCCGAGAGCTGCTGACCCTGATTTGTTCCGCCTGTCCCGTAGGAGGTGCCCAAGCTGGAACTAAAGGGGCCATCAGATAGGCTAGTGCCGTCATTCCCTGTGTACGATGGCGCAACGCTATTTGAAAACCGCCCATCAGAAAGTTGCTACCCATTTGCTCCGTCCGATCCTGATTGTCCGTAGGCGAGGGCAACGCTCACCACCACCGTTTCGCTGATCAGAATTTCATTGGAAGGCATCGCATCGTTATGCGGTGCAATTCTATCTCGCAGGAAATA
>JAKBSX010000494.1 GCA_021844725.1 Actinomycetes bacterium
AGATTACCAGTGCCAACACTCTGAGCACCATCTGTCTTTATTGTTGATATGCGCACTACACTGAACAAGATTTCCTTCAACGGAGTGTTCACGAGCATACGACAATTTTACCAATGTTTATCTAAACTCTTTCGAAAATTCAGAATAACCACCATGCCCGTAACTCTCAGCTTTACGTGACGGTAGAATCTACATTGAAGTTGAGGATGAGTTGAGCTTCAACATACAATTAATGATGGACCCTTGTAACGATGGCAACATCTTGCCATGTTGACTGGCTGACACTGGTAATCTAGATAGCAAATATATACATTCATGATCGTCACAGTGCTGTTTCTTGTTAGGTAATCTTTGAAACACATTTAATTCGTACTAGATATAGCAATATATGGCTCTATATCTAGGCGAAGATGAATCAAAATCTAAAAATCTGGCTGTAACTGAAAATCTGGTTACTGATAGCCGAGATTGGGGAACTCATTTATGTGGATCTTTGTCATATGGGTCGTTTGCAGCATCATTTTAATTTCTGGAGAGTTTCTCCTAATCAAATCCCATGATCGACGATGGGCAGCCGGAATCCGGGAACTTTATGCCCGAGAAACCGCTCTACGAATCTACGATCTCTGCGAACGAATGAGACAATCCACAGCCATGCTCCAGGCAACAGTCCACGAAAACACCTCTGCCCCCCTCCCTAATGGCGACGTAGACAAACAAGATGATTTCCATGCAGCCTCATACCGCGAAGCTCAGAAGGTCATTGCCCAAGTGGAAGGGCAGCTCCTCATGGACCCAATTGCCAAGCCATTCAGAGAGTGTTATTCGGAATTATGGAATGCCTTCAACGAATACGTTATCGCTGACCTTTACGAACCACCTGGCATTGGGCACACAAAAAAGATCTCCTCACTTGAGCAAAAAATTGACGAGCTTTCTATTGAAGTACGCTCACTTGCCGAAAATCACCTGGAGCGACTCGATACTCTCGCTGACTTAACTGAAATACCAGAACACCTGTGGTCTTGTAAGCCTGAGCAATTTATACATTTAATATTTTCAGAAAAAAGCACCGTGCTATCTCGATAATGAATTCCCACACATTTATGAACCTAAGTTATTCGACTCCCCCCAGATTGTTACGCTCGAAACGTCGATAGGTACGGAAGTACTGCCCTCGCTTTCTCTCCGATACCCTTCTGGAATAACATCAATCCCAGGGAGTAAGTCACCAAATCGCATGTACTCAGGTTCGAACCACAGAATTGCCTTCCCCGTTGGCCCATTTCGATGTTTGGCGACTATTACTTCCACTAAACCCTGGTTTTCAGTTTTATCGTCATAGACTTCTTCTCGGTATAAAAATAAAACCATGTCAGCATCTTGTTCTATTGCCCCTGAGTCACGTAAATCAGATAGCTGTGGCCGCTTGTCATGTCTAGCCTCCAGGTTCCTAGACAACTGAGAGAGAGCTATTATCGGAACTTCCAGTTCTCGAGCTAAAAGCTTCAAACTTCGACTAATCTCCGCTACCTCTAATTGACGATTCTCAGCACTTTTGCCTTTACCGTTGCCACCCATTAGTTGCAGATAATCAACAACAATCAGCCCCAGCTTGCCTTTAGCTTGCTCCTTTAGCGCCGCTAGGCGTATATCTTCAACACGTACCATAGGATCGCAGTTGAGCACCAAATCGGTATTGTGGAGACCCAAAACAACCTCATCCACCCGCACTAACTCATCATCTGTCAGATCACCAGTTTGGAGTCGAGACAGATTGACTTGAGCACCGCTTGCCACAGCTCTTTCACTGAGTTCATCAGAACTCATTTCAAGGCTGAAAAAAAGAACTCGCCTGCAACTATTGGTGGCAATCTGTAAACCAAGTTCAAGAGCAAATGCTGTTTTACCCATACCTGGCCGAGCACCAACAATTATCAACTGTCCAGCTCGCAACCCTTTGGTAATCTCATCGAGATCACTAAATCCGCTCTTTAGTAGATCAATAACGATCTCTCCGCTGCGCAATGCGTGCAGGCGAGTCCGAAGCTCATCCGCTGATTGTGACAGTGGCATTTTAAAATGAGACTTTGTACTCGAAAGCTCTGTTAGCGCCTTGCTGAGTGCAGCGCTACTTTCTTCAATTTCACCGCCCCCTGTAGCCTGTTCCATCAAAACTTGACACAGCCTGGTTAGGGTTCTCCGCTTGGAGGCATTTCGTATCAGGTCACCATAGTGTCGAGCTGAGTCGGGATTAGCGCTCTTTGCCTCAAGGATGTTCCTGACCGCTTCAGCCCCGCCAGCTTTATCAAGAATTCCTCTGGCCTTCATGTCGGCCACCATGCTCACAACATCAGTAGGCAGGTCGTCTAGGATTCGATCCCGCAACACGTCGTAGATCAAACCGTGCCCGAGATTCGAGAAATCATGTGGTTCAATGCTGTCAGCGACTTCAAAGATCGCATCTATATCTGAATAAATCGATGCAATCAGAGCAGTCTCTACATCAAAATCATTATTCATGCGCTACTTCCCAAACCTGGCCGAGACAAAATGGGTAAATTGAGCACCATGTGAATAGTGAGAGAACCACAACCCAAGGGTGACAAACACTGAGAGATAAAGAACCGCTGCAAACAATGTCTCGAGCTTTGACCCAGTAGTTCCAAATACTGAAAGAGAAAAACCTTCCTTTCTGGGATAAAGCAGCGGAATCCCGCCTCTGGTCAAATAATCACCAGCAATATGAACTAACCAGCCAACACCGACGAGGGCAACCAACCACAGGCCGCTAACGAGGTTGGCGTGGTAGAACATAAGTCCGCCTCCCACTCCCGCCAAGATAAATAAACGTCTGAGCCTGAGCCACCAGGGGATTACTATCCGCCAAGCACTTGCAGCGAGAAGCCCAAATAGTATGGCACTCCCCTCTTTATTGGTGCTAAACAGCCATAACAGCACCAGTACTATCCCTACACCCAGTAGTGAGTGGGTAAGTTTGCGGTGTCCACCTGCGATCTTGTTGACCACAAACGAAAAGCCTTCACTTACAAGCCCGAACTCCCGTGATACTGTTGAGCCTGGCTCATCAATATCAGGAAGTATTGCTGCCCCACATACTGCCACTGTAGGTATTAGCCAAGCTGGAGAGTTGAGTCCAAATACTGCGACCCCGATTCCAGCCCCAACTGCCAAACCCGTTGCTGCGTGCGATTTTCCCATCATGTTATATATGTATGCACGAGGAACACAAGTACAGGTGAAAAGCGAATCAACCAGACTTGCAGCAGGCTCGTCTAACCCTTGAAATCTGCGTAAACTAATAATTATTGTGACCGATAAACCCTGATTTACAATTGAAAACATTGCCTTGACTCCAACCAGCCAGAAGGAGGTGAAACCTTATAACCATGCCAAGATTTTCTGAACAACAGGCAGCCCGAATTGTCGCAGCACAAACTAACTGCCTCTGTAAACCACTAGACCCAGGGGGTGGCAACGGTAAAGGCAAAAGTGCTGAGAATCGTCAATTAGAGGTAGCGGAGATTAGTCGAAGTTTGAAGCTTTTAGCTCGAGAACT
>JAKBSX010000495.1 GCA_021844725.1 Actinomycetes bacterium
GAATTTGAATTTGAGCGTGCCACGAAGAACACTTACAGGATCCAGGAGAAGACGTTCACGGACCCTGTGATTGGAACACTGTATGTGCAGAAGGCGCTATTCGGTGTCCTGACGCCGAAGGAAGGTAAGGTGACGATGGAGTGGGAGTGAATGTAGAGGATGCGGGGGTGTTAGCGGGCAATTGTAAAATAGAGTTTATGCCTGCCCAGTCTGAAGATGTGGCCACATCTATTGTTGTGTGTTTGAAATCAATCATCCAAAACGAAGACCATAACGTTGACAGTAGTCTCAAAGGCGAACTAGAAAAAGCTGTGAAACAAAAGATATCTGAATTAAAAATATCAGACTTGGTCATATACCCCGGCATTGGTGTCTATCTTTTCTATAATCACATTGAGAAGAAATGGTGGTATATCGGAAGGAACACGTCGAGAAGTTTCATTGAAAGAATTCCAAGCCATTATGACACGAGAGCATCAGGTTGGATGAACGCCCTTACCAAGAGAACATACAAGTTCAAATTTTCGAGCCAATTGGAGGTTGATGATTACTCAGACGCGACAAAGTATTGCGTTGACAATCTCAATTTACTTTTGATCAACTTCAATTGCTCTGAGACCATTAACCTTGATACCACGAAGGTGATCGGAAAGGTCGAAAGGAAACTCATTAAGCTTTTGCAACCAGAGCTCCAGCGGAAAGGCTAAGACCATGACCTGGAGGCGGAAATTTGAGAAAGTTACTCGAATTCAGACTGCATAAGCCGCCGCGTGGAAGAGAACTGAGTAACTGCCTCAGCGACATGATGCGGGGAACCGTCCTGCTCGTCAGATACAGGCGCAGATCGCTTTAGGTGTGAACTGATGCTACTTTGAAGACATCACAGGATATCAGAATCGATTTTTCAACATGCAAGTCTTAATAATTTCAAACTTCATTGTTCAGTTATGTCCACTTATCTATTCATTGTAATTGGAATCGTGATAGGAGGCTCTGCAGCATGGATGGGCACAACATCGTGGTACAGGAAATTTAGAAGTCCAGTTCCTGTGGTGACTGACATTAGAGATGTGTTCAGCTCCGTCGCAACGGAGGCGTTGCGACAGAACAGTGAACTCTTTTTGGGAAGAGCTCAGGAACTCTTGAAAGGCATTGCAGAGAATTCGGATGCGGCGCTCAACACAAAGAAAGCCGAAATCGAAGGGATAATCAATCCCCTCAAAGAAACGCTTACGGCTTACCAGAACCGCTTGACCGAAGTTGAGGATAAACGAAACAAAGACTATGGAAACCTCACTGTGGAAACGCCGTTCTAATTTTTGCCATTTTCGCCGGAGTAAAATTTGCCAGATTCGCCGACGAATTCTTTACACTCGCCCTCGCTACGGTGAGGAGTCGGGGGTATGAATTTGCTGGAAGCGGAGGCACGAGGACCAGAGAGCAGTAGCAATTTAAATGCATCAAACGATACACACCAACATGTCTTTGATAGACGTTGGTGGATCGAGGTCTCTTGAATCTTGGTTGTGGGAGGCAGCATGCTCGATACGTGGTGAAATAGAGGCTCCAAAATACAAAGACTTCATCATCCCTTTGATTTTCCTCAAGAGACTAAATGATGTGTTTGAAGATGAATTATCACATCTCTCGAATGGCAAGGAAATCTCCATTGCTATGGCCAACGCCGATCATAAGCTGGTCAGATTCTACATACCGGAGAATGCTAGGTGGAAGAAACTCATTGAACAGAAGCAATCTCTCGGGGAATATCTCACAACTGCAATGAGGGATCTCGCAAGAGAGAACCCCAAGCTGCAGGGCGTGGTAGATCTGCAGGACTTCAATGAGGCGACTGGAGGCATGAGGACCATAAGTGACGCCAGCCTCAGGAAATTGCTTGAAATTCTTAATACCAAGAGACTTGGCCTGAAGGATATTGATGCTGATATTCTTGGAAATGCGTACGAATATCTGATAGGCAAATTTTCCGAAGGATCTGGGAAAAGTGCGGGTGAATTCTACACCCCAAGAGAAGTTGCCGAACTCATGGGGAAAATACTATCTCCAGAGCCGGGTGAGAAGATTTATGATCCAGCATGCGGTTCGGGAGGCCTTCTCATCAGGACCTTTGGTGCATTCGTTAAGAGATATGGTTCGGAGAGTACCCTTGACTTCCCAAGACTCTATGGGCAAGAAATCAACAGGTCGACTTATGCCATGGCAAGGATGAATGCCATCATTCATGACATAGAAGCGGAAATCAGAATCGGCGATACCATGGAGCGCCCTGCATATACAAATGATGATGGGTCCATAGTCCTCTTCGACAAGGTTACTGCAAACCCAATGTGGAATCAGAAGACTTTTGATCCAGATCAACTTAAGAACGATCATTACAACCGTTTTCCCTATGGGATTCCCCTTAAATCCAGTGGAGACTGGGCCTGGATACAGCATATGCTTGCTACCGCGAGAAAGAGGGTTGCAGTTGTTCTGGATCAGGGGGCGCTTTTCAGAGGGAACAGGGAGGGTGAAATCAGGAAAAAAGTAATTGAAGCTGACTTGGTTGAATGTGTGATATCTCTGCCTGAGAAATTATTCTATAACACAGGAGCACCAGGCGCCATACTTATTTTCAAAAAGAAGAAATCAGAAAAAGCAAGGAATAAGATCCTGTTCATCAACGCATCGAATGAATTCAGCAAACATAAGGAGATTAGGAAATTGAATCAGCTATATCCCGAAAACATTGAGCATATTGTGAATGTATTCGAGTCCTTTGAGAGCAAGGAAGGACTGTCTTCGGTTAAGAGCAAGGAGGATGTCATAAAGCAGAGTGGAAACCTGAATGTTACTCTATATGTTGCCCAGCTCAACCAAGAGGATCGAATAGACATAAAACAGGTGCTTTCTGAGATTAATGAAACGGATAATCAGTTAAAAGAAGTCGATGGAAAATTAAACTCGTACCTTAAGGAGCTTGGATATTTTGACTAAACTCGGGTACATGTGTGATGACATCGGCGAAATACCTGAGGGGTGGAGGACTGAAAAACTTAAGGAAATTGCCACCGTGAGAGGAGGAAAGAGGACGCCCATCGGCGAGGGAGTCACAAATATAAAATCTGGATATCCATTTGTTCGAGTTACCGACTTTAGAAATGGAACAGTAGATGAGAAAGCTGTTAAGTATATTTCGCTTGACACCTACAGAAAGCTAAAGAGTTATGCAATTTCTTCAAATGATGTGTATGTTTCGATTGCTGGGACTATTGGATTATCTGGCATTGTACCAAAGTCATTAGATGGGGCAATTTTGACGGAGAATGCAGCAAAATTATCTGATTTGAAGAGGATCACTAAGGAATTTCTTTCTTTTTTCCTGAATTCAGATTATGGCCAAGCGCAGATATCCAGCATGACTGCCAAAACGAGTCAACCAAAGCTCGCACTGTCAAGACTCCGAGAAATCATTATTCCTTTGCCAAGAATTGCAGAGCAGCAAAAAATCGCTGAAATCCTTACAACTGCAGATAGAAAAATAGAACTCATCGGTAAAGAAATCCAGGCGACGGAGA
>JAKBSX010000496.1 GCA_021844725.1 Actinomycetes bacterium
TACGATTCAACTTTCTAACTGAAAGATCTCTAACGTAAAAGCCCTCATTGATACCTGATTTACGCCAAGTGGGATGAGAGAAATGTCTTGGGTTATTCCACCAATTTCTAAAGGCTATATCTAGATCCCTTAGAGCAGCCTGTTGAACTACGGATGAGCCCTCAGCCAACCAGGAGAATGACTTGCGGGCTTGCACCAGTTCTCTGGCCTGGGTGATATAGGTAATCTTTTGAGCACTTTGCTTAGGCAAGAAGTTTCTCTGTTCTAGACCCAGATTGTAGACAAACCGGGAATCAGAGCAGTGGCGGACTAAGACCACTTCGTTCTCTTGGTTTGGGTACAATCTCTGTCCGATACTCATGTAGTTATCTTAATTCCTGGGTGTTACATCCTGGCTTTGCCAGGACTGGCCCTTGACCCCACGGATAAATCCGGGGGCTTGCGGGATTATTTTGGTCAACCTAGAACGGGTCTCAAGAACTGACCGGTATAACTTTCATCAACCTTGGCAACTTGTTCCGGAGTACCGGTGGCAATGACCTGGCCGCCAGCTTCACCACCCTCCGGTCCTAGATCGATCAGATAATCGGCGGTTTTGATCACATCCAGATTGTGCTCGATTACAAGTACCGTATTCCCGGCATCAACCAGTCGGCCCAGGACTATTAAAAGCTTCCTTATATCTTCAAAATGAAGACCGGTGGTTGGTTCATCAAGGATATAAATAGTATGTCCGGTGGGGCGCTTGGCCAGCTCTGAGGCAAGCTTGACACGCTGAGCTTCACCTCCGGAAAGCGTTGGCGCTGGTTGGCCAAGTTTCACATAACCCAACCCGACTTCCACCAAAGTATTAAGATAACGGATTATCGAGGGCTGATTTGAAAAGAAGTCTTTAGCTGTCTCAATCGACATATCCAAAACCTCAGCTATATTCTTGCCCCTAAAGATAACTTCCAAAGTGTCTCTGTTGTACCTTGCACCTTTGCATACCTCACAAGGAACATAGACGTCTGGAAGAAAGTTCATCTCTATCTTCAATGTGCCATCCCCGGCGCATGCCTCGCAGCGCCCACCTTTGACATTAAATGAAAATCTTCCTGGCTGGTATCCTCGAACTTTAGCCTCCGGGGCCTGTGCAAATAATCTTCTTATATGGTCAAACACGCCGGTATAGGTTGCAGCGTTCGAACGGGGGGTTCTTCCAATTGCTGACTGGTCAATATTTACAACTTTGTCAATATGGGCCACCCCCTGAATCTCATCGTGAAGACCGGGAACTGTTTTGGAGCCATAGACAGATTTCATCAAAGATTTCAATAAAATCTCGTTCACCAATGAAGACTTACCGGAACCGGAGACCCCGGTAACCGCTACAAACGCACCAAGTGGTATTTCGACATCAATATTTTTAAGATTATTCTGTCGGGCATTCTTTATCACCAGTTCTGACGAGTAGAGTTCTCTTCGTGACTTTGGGACGGGAATAGAAATACGTCCACCTAAGTACGCTCCGCTTATAGATCTCGGTGAGTTTATAAGATCTTCCACCTTTCCTTGCGCCACCACCTCACCACCATGTTCGCCAGCACCTGGACCAATATCGAGGATCCAATCGGCAGCTCGAATCGTCTCTTCATCATGCTCCACCACAATTACCGTATTGTCGAGATGCTTGAGTTTTGTCAACGTCTCGATCAAGCGGTGGTTGTCACGCTGATGCAGTCCAATCGAAGGTTCGTCCAGCACGTACAGCACTCCAGTCAAACCAGAGCCGATTTGGGACGCCAGCCGAATCCGCTGCGCCTCCCCTCCCGATAAAGTAGCGGCAGAACGTGCGAGGGTCAGATAATCCAGTCCAACATCCAGAAGAAAATCCAGGCGGGAAGAAATCTCTCTCACCACCGGCGATGCTATTAAACGATCCCGCTCCGAAAGTACCAGTTTTGATATTTCTGACCGGGTACCGGTAATTGGCAGCGAACATAGTTGGAATATGTTCTTATCCCCAACCGTAACTGCGAGTGACTCGGGCTTTAGCCTGGCACCGTTACAGTCGTGACACGGAACCTGACGCATGTAGCCTTCCACAGCCTCTCTCTGATAGTCACTATCAGCTTCCGAATGCCTTCTTTGCAAATACTGAGAGACCCCCTCGAAATTAAGTTTTATTTTCCTTTGGCTGCCGAATCGATTTCTATACGTAACCATTAATGGTCCGCTATCGGCTCCGTAGAGAATTAGGTGTCTCACTTCTTTAGGCAAATCCTTCCAGGGAATATTCAAAGAGAATCCGTACTGTTCACTGAGGGCTGCCAACAACCTGCGGAAATAGTCCGACCGAGCAGAAGCCCACGGCGCAATAGCATCCTGAATTAGTGCAAGATTAACATTGGGAACCACCAGTTCCGGATCAACTTCAAACCTGGTCCCAAGTCCTAGACAGGTTGGACATGCCCCATAGGGTGAGTTGAATGAAAAGTTACGAGGTTCAAGCTGCTCAAAAGAAATCCCGCAATTAGCACAAGCCAAGTTCTCTGAAAAAACTATAAGTTCGTCATCGTTTTCGTGCGACTCACTGCTTTCATGTGGAATTAATAATATTTCTACCACGCCATCTGAAAGACCCAGAGCAGTTTCTACAGAATCGGTAAGTCGTCGCTCAATCCCGTCTCTTTTCACCAACCTGTCAATTACTACCTCAATAGAGTGGATCTCATATCTCTCAAGTTCTATCGACGACCGTTGTGCTAACTCTACGATATTTCCATCGACCCGGACTCTCGAAAAGCCTCGTTTTGATAAGTCCTCCAATAGGGTGCTGTATTCTCCCTTTCGACCCCGGACCAATGGAGCAAGCACTGCAAATCTCGCACCCTCAGGCAGTTCCATTACCCTGTCGACAATCTGGGAAGGGGTCTGTCTCGACACTTCATTCCCACACTGAGAGCAATGTGGGACTCCAATTCTGGCAAAAAGCAGGCGCATATAGTCATATATCTCAGTTATCGTGCCAACGGTGGAACGAGGATTTCGCGAAGATGACTTCTGATCAATGGATATTGCCGGTGATAGGCCTTCTATGAAATCGACATCGGGTTTATTCATCTGGCCAAGAAATTGCCGGGCATAAGAAGACAACGACTCTACATAACGCCGCTGACCTTCGGCAAAGATGGTATCGAACGCCAGCGAAGACTTGCCAGACCCAGAAAGTCCAGTGATTACCACCAGGCTGTTCCTGGGGATTTCCACCGAAATATCTTTTAGATTGTGTTCCCTCGCACCTTTAACTACCAACTTATCAGCCACGTCAGTTAAGGCTAATCGTCCAGTCCAACTACCGATCACCCGATAGCAAAGCCGGAGTTCAAATCCCTTTCATGCCAGGAATAGAATTAGACGATTCCAACTACAAATCAGGAAACAATACTCCTGGATTCAGGATCATCGATGGATCACAGATACGTTTGAGCGCCTGCATCATTTCTATGTCATCAGGAGACCTGGTTAGTGACATTTCCGACACCTTGGCCCTGCCAATGCCGTGTTCCGCTAGATATCAGATCCTCGAG
>JAKBSX010000497.1 GCA_021844725.1 Actinomycetes bacterium
TGCCCAAACCTGGCCCTATCGGAAACAAAACGGAGATCGCAAGCCATTGCAAGTTCACATCCACCGCCGAGTGCTAGACCATTTACCGCGGCGATTACTGGCTTTGGGCAATTCTCAATCTCGTTGAAGGTCTTGTGACCAGTCGCCACAATGTTGACACCTTCTTCGGGTTTCAAGTTCTGCATCATTTTCAGGTCAGCGCCTGCACAAAACGCATTGCTGCCAGCTCCGGTAACAACGATCCCTCTCACCTCTGAATCATCAGTACCTTCCTTGATTGCGAGAGATACCTCTTCATGCATCTTAAGATTCAGCGCATTTACCGGTGGATTATCAAGTGTCATGATAAATGCAGTTTCTTCCTTTTTGATTTTGATGAATTCTGCTGTCAAAACAACACCTTCGTTTAGGTCGGGTGAGAGTAAAATGTCTCTTAACAGTTTTAAGCGTTGTCTTAAACAAGACTAAGTTGTCAATGCGTTAGTGGTTTGCTTTCGAGCTTTGATTTGTTTTCACCAAGATATTTTTCTGCATCAAGCGCCGCTTCGCATCCTGATCCTGCGGCGCTCACTGCCTGTCTGTATCGCGGATCATGTACATCACCTGCAACAAAAACTCCTTCGACACTTGACTTCGTGTGATCGTGTACTACTATGTAGCCCTTATCGTCAGTTTCGAGCTGGCCCTTGAACAGAAAGCTTGCAGGGTCGTGACCAATAGCAAGGAACAACCCATCAGCAGGGACTTCGCGTACAGTCCCATCAACAAGGTTCTTGAGTCTAAGACCTGTTACGTGATCCTTGCCTAGAACATCAATCACTGCAGCATTCCAAATGAATGAGATTTTCGGGTTTGACATTGCTTTTTCCTGCATAGCCTTTGAAGCTCGAAGTGATTCTCTTCGATGCACTATAGTAACATGTTTTGCGAACTTTGCCAGAAACGTTGACTCTTCCATTGCTGTGTCACCGCCACCTACAACGTAGACATCTTTGTTCTTGAAGAAGAAAGCATCGCATGTTGCGCAGGCAGAAACTCCCTTTCCGCGCAATCTCAGTTCGGATTCGATACCTAGCCATCTTGCGTTTGCACCCGTTGCAATTATGATGCTGTCTGCTGTATGTGATTCGCTGTCTGTCCTTACGGTGAATGGACTACGTCTAAAATCCACAGAGGTGACGTCAGCATCGACTATCTGTGTCCCGAATCTTTCCGCTTGCTTTCGAAATCGTTCCATTAGTTCCGGTCCTTGGATGCCTTCGGGAAAGCCTGGATAATTGTCAACTTCTGTCGTAATCATAAGCTGGCCGCCGGATTGTGTTCCAGCTATCATGAGGGGCTCAAGATTGGCTCGCGAGGAGTAAATTGCCGCGGTATAGCCAGCAGGGCCTGATCCAATAATTATCAATCGCTTGTGCATAATCAGCAAATACGACTTTCGCGAATTTAAAGGGAGCGGGTGTCTGATTCTTTTTAGGTCGTTCTCGGCCGGGACCCGCTCAAGAAGGCCGAAACCGCAGCAATACAGCTAATCACGGCCATGAAATCAAACACAAGATGCATTGCTCCCACAAAGCGAAGGATGTCGATGGCTCCTGCTGGAACTGGAAGTCCTGCGAATATTTCTTGGAGGATTGCATCAGGAACGCTTGTAGCAAAGATTGCGAAAGTGATTCCCAAGCTAAGTAGCATGCCTGAGTTGAATAGTGTAGAAGACATTCCCGCAGCTATTCCTCTGCGGTTGACCGGGACCGAAGTCATGATGGAAGCAACGTTCGGCGAGACAAACAATCCGCCGCCTATGCCGGTGAGGATCATAGGCATCACAAGTAACCAATACGGCGTATTTTTGGGAAGAAGAGAAAACCAGAAGAAAGCAGCTGCCGAAATCGCCATACCAGATGTCGCAAATGGCCTTGACCCGAGCCTGTCAGAAAGGTACCCGCTGATCGGTCCGAATACTACGAATGCGACTGAGAACGGAATCAACATCACACCCGCTTTGAATGCGTCCAAGAGTAGTATGCCTTGAAAGTAAAACACAAGGACAAAGGAAACAGCACCTCGCGATGTAGCAGCTAGAAGGTTTGCGAATATACCTGAGCTGAACTCTCGGATCTTGAACAGCGCCATGTCCATCATTGGTGCCCGAATCTTTGTCTCTAAAAGGACAAATGCGACGATGATCAAAAAACCACCTGTCATCATCCCCAAATCAAGATAGCCCCAACCAGATAGTGATCCGAACACCAAGCCGAGAAGGGCAAGAGCAAGACCTGATGCAAACGAGACCATGCCAATAACATCGGGCCGCTCACCTTTTGTCTTCACACCAAGCTCCTTAAGCCTGAGGTGCGCCCAAATCGTCGCAAACGCTCCCACGGGAAGGTTAATCCAAAAGATTGACGGCCATCCAAGCACAGAAGTTAGCACTCCACCTGCGACAAGTCCGATGACCGAACCTGCTATTCCTCCTACCTGGTTAATCCCAAGAGCGCGGCCTCTCTCTGACGGTGGGAAAGTATCGGTGATTATTGCGGTACTATTCGAATAAATCATGGCTGCTCCTACACCCTGTATCAATCTGAAAAAAACCAGCGCGGCGCCGTTGAATGAAATACTGCATAAACCAGAGCCAATGGTGAAGACTGCAAAGCCAAACTTGTACATCTTGATTCTGCCGAAGATGTCTCCTAGTCTTCCGATAGTGAGAAGTATCGTTGAGATCACCATGATGTAGCCCATGATTATCCATAGTGCGTCAATCGTGGAGGTATCGGCGAGCTTCCGGATTATGGTGGGAAGGGAAATCAGGACAATGTTAGAATCGAGCAGGGACATGAACGCCCCGATCGATGTGTTAATCAAAACGACGTACTTGTACTGCGTATTCTTTTCCTCTCAATTCCGTCAGTCAATATCCGACGAAACTAATAATTTCGTAGGATGCTTGCAAAAAGGGAATCCGCAACGCGCATTTAAGACTTCAGCGCGTTGCACTTGTCGGAAGTGTGAATCAGATTATTTGGAACTAGGATGATCTTTGATCCATGTTGTCACGTCGATAGACTCGCCATTCAGTTCTCCTGGAGTCAGAGAAGCAAGATAGAGTGCGACTGGATTAGCATAGTCTGCACCTGGAAGTCCTGTTCTCTGTTCCATCTCCTTCAAAATTTCTGGCGGAGTATGCGAGTGGAATGCAGTCTTGAGTGGACCTGGCTTTAAGGCATTAACGTTCACTCCTGTACCTGCAAGACTAGAGGCGAGGACGTTGTTGAATCCCTCAAGTGCAAATTTCGACACATTGTATGGAATGCTCCTGACCCGCCTCATCCTAGAGTGTTTTTCGCCTGCGCCAGATGAGATATTTACTATATTACCGGATTTCTGTGCAAGCATATGAGGTAGAACCTGCTTTGTGAAGAGAAAGACGCCTTTCACATTCGTGTCGATCACCTCATCCCACTCCGCTTCAGTAATGTCTTGGAGATTCTTTACAGGGCCCGGAATTCCGGCATTGTTTACCAGAATATCAATCCTTCCGAACTCTTTCAATGTCGAAGAATCCATGC
>JAKBSX010000498.1 GCA_021844725.1 Actinomycetes bacterium
CATAGAACCCTCAAAACCTCCGTTTGACAAATGCTTGACATCAAGGCCCTAACGCAGAAGGCCCCTCCTATTGGAAGGGCCTCTACCTGCATTTATCTAGTGGCGGGGATAGGATTTGAACCTATGACCTTCGGGTTATGAGCCCGACGAGCTACCAGACTGCTCCACCCCGCGACGACAGCTAACTACCTTAGTTGATTGAACCCGATTAACAGATCATTCAGAAGAATAAATTATGCACTTCCTGCACCCGGCGGCACCGTGGTCGTAGTCGTTGATGTCGTGGTAGTTGTCTTAGTGCTTGCAGTAGGAGCGCTGCCACTTGCAATCGTCTGGGCCTTCACAATCAAAGCGTCCATTTGTGCAATATCCGTTTGATATTTACCCAAATTACCAGCTTTTAGAGCTGATTGGGCCTGGTTATAGTAAGTCTGTGCTTGAGTTAGCAGTGAAGCCACCGTGGCAGTTTTCTGGATAACCGTCGAACTCCCTCCTTGGGGCGATGTTTGGTTGACTCCTTCTGTTCCTGGCACCGTAACCCCAAAGATATCGTTTAACGCTCCCGCCAACGTAGGCTCCATGGCAGCCTGGCTTCCATATACCACAATCACTTGTTTTAACTCAGGCAACGGGTTTTGAGATGATTGTATAAATAATGGCCTGATGTAAAGCAGTGCTTTGTGAACTGGCACCATCAACATCTGGCCAAACACCACCTGAGAACCATGTTGATCAAGAAGTGATATTGCCTGCGAAATCGCTGGCGAAGCACTTATCGTGGAATTTACCAGAGCGGGACCATCAACTTGCTGGGCCCGAGGAGCCACGTAGGCCGTCAACTGCCCATAAGTGCTGGGATCCGAACTGGCAGAAAGGAACCCGCTGAGTGTCTGAAGTTTATTACTCTTTGAGACTGGGACGAATGGTTCAGTCAGATCAAAACTGAGATTCTTTTGACCGGGCAGACGAAGCAACTGGTACGAGGGTTTCATCCTCTTGATTTGACTGGTCTGTATCGGTACACCCTGAATCGTGGTTGTCTGAGTTGTAGTCAAAGCCTGACTTGGCGATGATCCTGGACTTTGGGCAAGCGTCCAAGCATCCCCGGCATTATAAAATCCAGTGGAATTTGTTATGTGATAGCGACCATACATCGTCGCCTGCACCGTAAACATATCTGTTGGATACTTATAGTGCGCAACCAAACTGGCTGGAGCCTTAGAACCAGGTATGAATATATTTGGAAATGCTTTCATATACGCCTGGATAATTGGGTCAGAAGGATCTACAACATAAAACTTCATTGCTCCGGTGTAGGCGTTTATGACAACTTTGACAGAATTTCGAACATAGTTGAAATTTGTATTCAGCCCAGATGATGGATTTATATGGGAAACGTTAGCAGTCTGTGAATAGGGGAAATGTGACGTGGTGGTATATCCGTTTATTATCCAATAGATCTTCCCATTGAGTATCACTGGATACGGATGAGCTCCATATTGTAAAAATGGAACTGCTTTTTCAACTCGCTGGGTGATACTACGTACGAACATCAGCCGTGAATTACTAGTTATCAGACCAGAAATCAGTGGATTGATATCGCCAAATCGAAGCGCGAATGCAGCCCGTACTAAAAACGACGAAAGACGTACTCCCCCAGTTCCTGTGTAATGAGTCTCAACCGTGGTGCCCGAATTGGTCTGGTAATCGATTTCAGGCTGACGGGTATTGGCAATCACATATCCAGGGTTATTCCGTCCATAATAAACCTGAGGCTGGGTTATCTTAGGAGCACCATTGCTCGATACAGGTGGCACATCCTGAATAATGAAATCAGGGTAGCCTTGCGCTGTCGACTTATTCGCCGGAGCCATCACCGCACCATAACCATGGGTATATTGCAAATGAAGGTTAACCCAAGATTGCGCTGGGAGATCCGAGGCATTTAGTTGACGGACACCGATAATAACCGGAGTTTCTGTCCCATTGATATTGTACCTGTCAACAGCTAGTCCGTTGAATTGATAGTAAGAACGTATATCCTGCAATTTGTCGAAAGTTTGAACTGGTGTGGTAGCATCCCACAACCTTGTGGCAGCAAGCGTTGGTGCATCTTTTAAGAGAGAATTTCCTGTGATGGTACTGCTGTAGTCGATTGGCTGTTGGGAAACTTTATTTATCCCATAAGCAAACCTGGTTGCATTGATATTGCGTTGAATATATGGTGACTCCTTCGACTCCTGTGAAGGCTGAACAACAAACTTCTGCAGAATCGCTGGGTAGATACCACCAAGAATGATAGAAATAAGTCCCCACAATCCAACTGCAACAACCGGCAGAACCCAACCTTGTCTCCTTATGTTTATCAGCAAAATAACTGCTGAAACAATAGATATAAACAACAACAAGGTTATGGCTGGAAGAACTGCGTGAATATCGGTGTATCCGGCACCATTAACATAAGCGTCGGTTGCATTTACAAGTTGAAACCGCTGAAGATAATAACCAGCTGCTTTAACCAAAGCTATGAGGGCCAAAACAAACGAAAGATGAGCCTTTACGGCAGGACTTACTCGCCTCCCCTGACCTTGCAGGCGAATCCCACCATTGAAATAATGAGTTACTGCGACAGTCAAAAATAAAACCACCAGGGCCAGAAAGCCCCAAGAAACCAAATAGGAAAGAAACGGCAGGCGAAAGACGTAAAAGGAAGCGTCCTTATGAAACTGCGGATCAGTCCATCCAAACGGCACTGAATGCGAGAACAAAATCCAGTTCTTCCACTCCGAAGAAGCTGAAGTGCCAACGATCAAAGCGATCACGAACGATACAACAAATCTTGTTAGCCGCGGGAATCGGGTTGTAGTAGACCGAAATCTTACAATGAGCTCATCTTCACCAGAACCTACTACTGAGACAGCCGGCGTTAGCTTCTCAGCTACATACAGATTTATATACACCAACAAAAACATCACTAGGTCAAAGACCAGAGCCAAACCGATTTTGTCCAGCAGGACACCCTTCCATATCTGAACGAAATGGGTGTTACTAAACCAGAGAAAATCAGTATAGAAAATAGCAATGCTCCTAAGCGAAAGCACAAGAATTATCACTAAAGCAACGATTGCAAAAAATAGGAACTGTCTCTTAGACACCGTTCTTCGTTGTGGCGGCAAATCAGCTGGAATCCTCATGCAAACGAGATTAGGCGATAAATGGGACTAAGAGGCATCTACACCCGGAATGAATTGCTGGATGGTAGTGCCCGGTAGGGAACTGCTCACCCGCCGCAGTGGCTCCTGCCAGGGAATTGTCCAAGCAATCGGCGCAAGGAGTATCTCCAGGATCAATTGCCCAAACAAAAGATTCATATCCAGATTCCTTCAAAATTGTGGCACAAAAGACAGTATTTACATACTGCGATATAAGGGCTTCCAGTCTGTTGGATCGCATATCACGATAGATCGATCCTATCACCGACACCGTGGTTTGGTCTTCTGCTGCCGGATCCTCTCCCAATATTTCTT
Organism: Actinomycetes bacterium; assembly: GCA_021844725.1. The sequence goes on from JAKBSX010000498.1 coordinate 3,528, forward strand.
CGATCTTTCTTCGAAGGGGAATAACCAGCTCCTTGGCAAATTCC
>JAKBSX010000499.1 GCA_021844725.1 Actinomycetes bacterium
GGCCTCAGGAAGCTGAAGAAGGAGAATGAGCGGTTGAAAAAACTGCTCGCCGAGAGGGAGCTCGAGGTGCTGATGTTGAGCGAGGCATATAAAAAAAAGATCGGGAGGCTTCGATGAATCTGGTCAGTGATTATGCAGCCGAAGGCATCAGTTTCAGAAGATCCGTGTTCCTCCTTGGCATTCCCAGGAGTTCGTTCTACAGCCGGCCAGTCGACTCGCCGAAATCAGGAGGGCGCAAGCCCTCCTCATTCACCGCTATGATTAACTCGTCAACGGTAGACATTGTTCCAAACACGGAGCTTGTCCTGGAAATACAGAAGACGCTGTCCATGGAGTTCGTGTGCTATGGATACAGAAAAATGACGTTCCACCTTCACCGGCTCGGGTACATGGTGAACGCGAAGAAGGTGAGGAGGCTGATGTCTGAAGCGAACCTCCTCAACCATAGATATACCGAGCACAGGCCAGTGAAGCGTGTCGCAGTTTCGAGGGTCATTGTGGCGGTTCCAAATATAGTGTGGGAGTTCGATATCAAGTACATCTGGATACAGGAAGAGGGCAGGAATGTCTTTCTTCTCTGTTTCGAGGACTGTTTCTGCAGGGAGATTGTCGGATACTTCATCGGGCATCACTGCACCGGCAGTGATGCCAGTGGCGCAATTGCAGAGGCATTCCACACACGTGGCATCACGGAGATATCGGCGGTCCGCCTCAGGAGCGACAACGGGACACAGTTTGTCTGCTCCAAGGTTGAACGTCTGCTTGACATGATGCGCATCAAGCATGAGCGCATACATCCGCAGACGCCGAAGGAGGATGCGCATATCGAGTCATTCAACTCCATACTCGAGAGGGAAGTGATCAGACGATTCGAGTTCAGCAGCTTCGAGGACGCAACGGCGACGGTGGGAAGGTTCATGGAAGTCTATAACAGGGGCCGATTGCACTCAGCAATCGGCTATCAAACTCCAAGAGAGGTGTATCTTAAATGGAAGGAAGAAAATACAGTAAAACAGGTTCCTGCCATAAGCACATCTGGTCCATAGATAGGGGTCCAAACCAATCTCTGGTGGAATTTATGGTGTGAGCACAATAGGAACAAGTGTTTCAAATATGGGTGACTGGACTATGTTCCATTTATCATGACGACTCAAGATGCGCCACAGAATGATTATGGATTTGTTATCGCAATGATAATCATCGCAGCTCTTATTGCAATAGTAGCGTTATTGGCGATGTTCACCAGTGTTTTCTCACCAATGGTTCATGCAATCGATGTGTTCACCGGGTTTGTGTTTAGCCTGCAATTTTTTGTGGGATTTATCGTCGGATTCATAGTCTGTGTTATTTTAGTCTTGAAGTTGAAATCTTGAAATCCGGAACTACTGCCCCCCTTTAGACTTTCTTCCTAACTATTTGTCAGTCTTAAAATGTAGATGGGCCGATGATGAGAGGGTGTAGCGTTTCACAAGTCTCATGCGAGAACCCGACTTCTAACTGCCTCTTGTAAGAGTTTTGACTTGAACATAATAATGAAAATGTTCAATTTGAGGTTTAAACAGCGATTGAATTCAAAAGTAAGAGACTAAAAATAGCGGTTCAACCTTAACATTTCTGCAAGGTGTTCAACGTTCGATTCCGCAATCAAACCCTATAAGCCAATAATGTCGCAGCATTTAGGGGGGCAAACCATAACCTGTCTAGTTACGCTCTGTAAGAAGTACCTGCCAATGTAAATGTTTTGTAGTTAATTCGGGGCTTCACATGACTATGTGTGTGACACACAATTGTCCATTTTCTTTATGCTTTCTGCGATTATTTTAGCTAAGAGGGGAGGAACAGCATTTCCAATTTGCCTATACTTTGCTTCTAGCCCCCCTATAAACTCGAAATCATCTGGAAATGTCTGAATTCGTGCACATTCTCTGATCGAGAGTCTTCTATAGCGATCACTGGCTTCTGTAAACACATACTTGTCTTTTCCAATTTTTTTCATTGGCGGGCAAGACGGGTGTAGAGGTATATTCCTGGGAGTTGTCTGAATTGTGTAGCTCACGCTTGCCCAATCCGCCCTCCTGTTTCTCGACATGTAAAAGAAAGACCATTTCCTGCCATTGTAGTAATCCCCGTTTCGTGGTTCCGGCAGATCCCCTATCGCATCTCTTAGCGTTACATGGGGAAGGAGGTTAGCGCCATGCGTGTTTCTTGGGAATTCATATTCGACCCTAAGACTCTTCATTACGCCAACAATGAAAATTCTTTCTCTATTTTGAGGCACACCATAATCCGCGGCATTGAGAATCTGATAGTAAACATCGTAACCATATCGCCTGAAGCCGTCCAACATGCGCCTCAAGAACTTGCCGTTGTACAGCACTGCCAATCCCTTGACGTTTTCAATTAAAAAGTACTTTGGTTTTACTAGCTTGAGGCATCTAAAGATCTCCTTGTATAACGCATTGCGAGGATCATTCTCATCTCTCTTTCCGATGATGCTGAAGCCTTGGCAAGGGTTACAAGCGACTAGCACGTCCGCCTTTGGAAGTTTCTTGATTGCCCTTATGTCTGCAAGTGAGGGTGAGACGTGAAGATTCGTCCTATATGTCTCGACCGCAATTCTATTAATGTCGTTCGCGAATATGATTTCATACCCTGCCTCAAGGAAGCCCAAATCAGTACCGCCAGAGCCGGAGAAAATCGACACTACTTTCATTCGCCTCAACTCCTTAAGGGTTTTAAATCAAGCGTATCTCTTTCATTCATCCTCTGAAAGACGACAAGAATTCAGAAATCCTTTGATTGGCGTCAGGAATCGAAACTGGAATAGGCATACCTTCCATGCCGGTAGCATCGTCGCTAACAAGCAACCATTGACCCTTTTCAAATCTCAACGTTTGCTGCATCGCAGTCTCGGATATGCCGAAGGCTTCTTGGATTCGCTGTCTGTCGGTTTGACGCGGCAATTTGCTGATGAAGTATGTATGCGGTTGCCCAAGCACGTTTGTATCCAGATAGACTATCCTTTGAGTTGCAATTCCAAGTCCCAAACCATATTTCCGCCCCCGTCTAGCTAATTGTTGTGCAATGTACCTAGATCTTCCTATTCCGTCATCCTCTTGCGTCCCTCCTGGTATGAACATATCTGCTTCATCGAAAACAAATGATACCAGAGGAGATATCTGACCCCTGTTTCGTCTCGATTGTAACATTATGTTGCCTATTGAGAAAGAGAGAAGACGAAGATCTTCATCCCTATTGCTTTGAAAGACTAAAAGCGACGGTGACTGTTCCGCATTTAAGACGGTAATTATATCGGTCAATTTGATCGTAAATTCATTCCGAATGGAGCTTTGAACACTAGTTCTGTCTCTTGCATCCTCCAGAGCTCCGATCAATGAATTTGCGTTTTCGCTAATTGTCTTTGAAACAACCTCTGGTCTGCTACCTGCCGTACCTTGACCTTGTCTATGCGTCTGAGACGGATTGGTCAACCAGTTCCTTATTTTCCTTATTATCAGGTCAACATTATCTCTTGACACGGGCGTACTGTCATTGTTCCGAATCAAGTC
>JAKBSX010000500.1 GCA_021844725.1 Actinomycetes bacterium
CGGTGACTGATTTACCGAATATTGCTACGAACATCACGTGTGGTTTCTTTTGGGGAACTCAGTTGATGTCTACTGAGGCCGCTACATCAAGTTATGGTAATGATAGGATAGAATGTTTCCCCCCAAAGTATCTGCCTTATGCTCAAGAAATCCAAAGGGTTTTCTCTAATGGTCCCTCACCTACTTCTGAAATACAATCAATTGTTGTCTCCTCTCAGCCCAATCAACTTGAAATTCAGCGCATTGAAGTGTCTGCATGGGGCACACAAGAACCTCTCTTGGATTTGCGGATTTCGAGCATCATTCCAGTCTCTGATCAAGGGATCTTTCAGTTGTCGACGGAGGCCAGTTTTACCCCAGACACAAAGGTGATTACACTTCAGCCATCGGCATTTATACTTGAGAGACAGTATTTGCGTTTTGAGGCAATCTCTCAACCAATCCTCCAGACCGAAGGCGTACTTCTCATCGGCTTTGGGGCCCTAAATTTTTCCACCTACTGGAACTCTACTGAGAAACAACTCGCAATATCCATATTAAACTCTACCGATGTAATGAATGTTACGGTGATGAAGAGTTTTACTCAAACGCCATATGGTGGTGGCCTTGTAAATATTTCCGTGGAATGGTCGATAACATATGGTCCTGCCGATGGTAACGTTCCTCAACTATCAATTAGAGGGTATAGCATACCTTCGGTTGTGCATTTTCGTTCTGATGAATCAACCCAATCTCAGGGGGTGGCATGCGACCTTCACGTTGTTGACGTTGTCGGAGCTAATGAGGGGTTTTTGGCATTTACGTTCAGAAATTCCACTTCATCCGTTCTAAGCCTAAATTCGACCCCAAGCCAAATTCGTTATGAGTTGCTCGGAAGCTTTCCAAGTATCACTGATTTGCTTGTAGATATCAATTATCTTAGTCCTTCTGGCACGCGTTTCCTTTTTTATTTCATCGGAGATGCGGGTCCACAACCGCAAATCGGCGCCATTGATATTGGGTTGAGGAACTCACTCTACATCTCTGGAAACATTACGGATCGGTCCCTAACGCAAATAGTATCATCAATTGCTGTGAGGAGCGCTGTAACTCCCCTTCAAGGGAGTTTAGGTATCGGAAACTCAATGTTAGGGATCTTTGGATATTTCAACATATCGCTCGATCCGTATACTTTGAACACTGTTCTGTCATTTGTCAATTCCAGTGCCCCGGGACCATACTACTCCTCTTTTCGCTTGACGTGGCGAGTAACTTTTCAAAAAGACCTCGGTTACGTTAATTCACTGAACTTTTCGCTAGACAGGGTAAGTGGAGGATACCCAGTAGTGGGTGTTCAGACTATACAGGAAGGGACTGGCGTTGATGTCCAATCTTTATCCGCGACGTGTAGTGGGGCGGCACTTATCGGAAGCAGTTTCTCCCTTGGAATAGACGATTACATGACCGGAGATATTTCCACCACCTCATCGGTGTCGCAATTACTTGGATACTTCTCTCCATGGACCTTTCTATCAATATCGGATCTTTCGATTAACCGCACCCATAATTCGCTTAAAATTAACATCACCGTTGAAGATGCCGAATCCCCTACATTAGGTTTATTCTACATTCATGCAGTCGATTGCAGCGACGGAAGCGAACCAATAACAATCACGACTCGCTATCGAGAAGGGCGCTTCATTCACCTTACGGGGTCATTTTCTCTTGTCCTTGGTTCGTCGAGTGTGGATATCCCGCATAACGCATCCTCCACATTACTTCAAGATGCTTTTCTTCGTTTAGGTTACGGAGCCGTCAATATCAGTAGCAATGCGCTTCCTTACGGGGGATATTTGTGGAGTTTAACATTTTTGGAAGCTACAGCGGAAATCTCCCTTCCCTCTGTCAATACATCGTCGCTGGTAAGTCTTGGACTTGTCGACGCCAAATTCCAGGAAATAGTGCGGCCAACTCTCTCCTGCTGCATTCCCGAAACTACTTTCCGTCTCGAAAATGCTTGTAGTGGAATACACACCGGAATATTACTCACAAACTTAACTGCTGCGGAAGTTTTGTCTGCGGTTAGTTTATTAGCTGAAGTTGGAACTGCTTCCATCACGGTGCGCGAACTTCAACGTTCTGCTGGTGGAAAAAGCTTTTACATTGGCGGGGCTGGTGCAAAATCCCTAGATTGCATCGTTATTGGATACTTCGCACCGTTTTCTGCCAATAGCTCCATTCCAGTAGTCTCTGTGAGCTTGGTCTCAATGTCTTCCTATTTGGCCCCGCAGACCCAGCGAGTCGTTATTAAGGCATTTTCCGAGATTGAGGGAGTCTTCGGGCTTGGGCTCCAAGATATTGATTGCTCAAATATTTCAGTTAATGTGCAACCCTGGGAGCTCGCAAACACCCTGGAATCCTGCTTTTCTTTAGACAGAGTAGATGTCTACAATGTCACTTTTCCGTTTTTTGAGTATAGTGGCGATTATCGGGGTTGGGACATTGTTTTCACATCTAGTGCAGGAAATAATCCTCTGCTCAGTTGTGATGTATCAAAAACTGCCGAACTCTACACTAAAGGTGCTCTTTGTGAAGTTAGTGTCACTCAAAACGCGACATCATCTCCCCTTCAAGGAAGTTTTGAGCTTATAGTTCCAGGCTACAAGAAAGTATCAGTACCTTATAACGCTTCCGCGGAAGAGTTGGCCGTCGCTATCGAGTTTATATTGGACACTCCAATTCAGGTGTCAAGATACCCTTTGGAACCAGATGGAGGCGCTGCCTGGGAGATTACTTTTCTTATTGACCGCGGTAATGAGCAGCTCATCGAGGCTGGTAGTCATGGGCTTTTTGGAACGAACGCGTCTATAAGGGTTACTGTTGTTCAACAGGGAAGCTATTTTTATGGTAATTATTCAATATCGCTCGGAAGGTACATGAGTTCTGTCGTCCAATTCGATGCATCCGCCGCTGCGGTTGAGGCTGCTATCAACTCACTCTCACCATTCATAGATGTAACCGTCAATATGACTGCACAGCAAAGCAACTACCGTAAGTACTTGATTACCTTTGTCTCCTCACCTTTGGATATCCCGGTCCTCCTCATTGACTCGAAGAATATTCTCGGTCGCTCTGCCTCAGTGGTTAGTTCGAGGGAAATCATTGGAGTGGGCAAACTTCTGTTTTCGTTCTCACTCGAGTTTGGGGGTGAACAAACGATTCCACTCAACCAAGACTCATCTGCTGGCGACGTAGAGGCAGCTCTAGAGGCTCTTTCGGGTGTTGGGGACATCATCGTTGAAAGAATACTAAACCCTAATCCTCGTTGGGACATTACTTTCACCTCTATGGGAAGCCCGATGAATGCCGGGGAGATGCCAACAAAAGGAGTTATACCGGAAACCACAGGTGATTGATCAATCACAATTCCAAAAGAAGATGAAGAGTAATGGTAGCCCCCGCTATAGCTCAATCGAATATCACAACAACCGGACTGAGATCGCATCACATTCAAAACAGTCCGCGGTGTAAAGGATGATAAATAAGCTATTTGCAGCAATGGCATCTCCCCGGCATTCATCGGGCT
>JAKBSX010000501.1 GCA_021844725.1 Actinomycetes bacterium
AAGTTTCTCAGACACGTTTAAAGCACTCAAGTGGCAGAAAGCAGCGGAATAATGGATAAACAGCATTCGCTGAACCATTACTGCTTCCCCTCATCCCTGTTCGGTCGGTGCTGGCGGTAACGGATAATAACAGACAACGCCCACGGACAGTCTTTGCCGTGTTGAATTATGACTTTGCAGTATAAGAAGGCTGTTTTGCTGAGAATCGCGAGTTGAGCTTACCGGAAAAGCGAATCTGGCGAGATTCGGCGCTTCCTTATCTGCGGCAGCTTATGCCGGTAACTCAAAATGATTTATATCAACAGCCAACGCGAAGATAATAAGAATGAAGAGCCCGATAACACATGTTGCTATCTAAGGCTTTCACAAATAGTCTTTAATCCTGCTTGAGTAATATAAGGAGCACGATAGATATTATTGAAATTTCCACAATGCCAATCAAACTGAACTGATTTGTAATGTCGGCGATCAAACCAGTAGTTATTGTCTGATCTATTGTTGTGATTTGATTATCGGCGTACTTGCAAATCTGATCTTTGAGATTAGGCAAGAAACTGCGGAGAAATCTAAGGCCCGCAGTTAAGTCCTCATTACCGTCTACTTCTCGTTTAATTTCTTGAACTTCCGCCTGTCTAAAGACTTCAGGCCCCGAAAGGAAAGAAAACACCACTGTCTCTCTCTCAGAATGGTCAGTCTTGACGATTGAAAGAGATTCACTAATGTCAAGTCTATCATCAAGAGGCAACGCGAAATATCTCGTTTCCCTGCCTAATTCTCTAATCAGAGGTTCCATTTCGTCCGATTCAGATGATTCCGCCCTGACTTTGAAATCTTTTGAGTTCTCAAGCTGAGATGAAAGTGAAGCTGCTTCTTCAGCAATTGCCTTCTCCCGCTGAACATTGTCGCTGACATAAACAATCTGACCATCGCGAGATTTGTAGACATTTCTAGGGTAGTGCACATCCAGATTCCGGATCGCTAAATGCACAGAACTTTCAGCAACATTCGAGACTTTGATAGTATCCTTTTCCAAATCACTAATCCTCATTCTGCCAGCACTGGACAATACTTGAACTGCAATCTCTCTGAGACTCTTCTCCGTGGATCCTTCTTTCTCGTCTCTCATGGTGATTCCCTCCTTCGCATCTGGATTCAGCATACAAGGTTTTGTCTAATCTTCACACATGTTAATTTGTGGCATCTCAACAAAAATGCGCTTCAACTTTAGAGTCGACAAAACTCATTCGAAAGCGACAGTGCCAGTACAGGTTTGAGTAAGAGATTTTATCAACTGAGATATTCCATCTATACAATTGGTAGATTGATAGCATGGTCCACTACCAACTATTTCGCCTCACTTTAAATCTGTTAGGTGTAATGTCACGGACAAATGAGATAAAGTGATAACCGGCGCAATAGCTAGCCGCCTCACCAAGTATCGCTTCCGATATCCCCGTTCCTGTTGGTGAATTATAGTTCAAACTGATTCTTTTTTGTTTCGAGCTTATTGATCACGTATCAAGCGACTTGTGAGGCTTCAATAAACCTATCGATGAAAGCGAATTGTCACTCAGTCACGGTAGGTAGATTCTCATTGAATTGAAGAATAGGAAGTATTACTGCCTGTCAGTATTCACATCTTTTAATCTGGTTCAGAGTGGTAGATGCAAAGGGGGCAGCAAGAAACTTTTCCCCTCATACTACATCGCACTATTTTTTCTGACCAACGAAAAGAATAGTTCTGAGACAATAGTTAGATATATACAAAATCAACTTACAACCCTCTTACTGCGGGAGCGCCTGGATTCTTGGCTAAAGATGAAATCAGTGAACTTTTCAATTCTGACAAATCAGAACTCTCAAACGAGTATTCTAATTATCTTTTGGAGCAGTACAAACTCTATGTGGAATTGAGTGATAGATTAAGTTCGAGGCGGGTAGCCACAAATACTTTCTTCCTGACAGTCAATACCGCTCTGATAACGATTATGGCCGTTCTAAGTCAGAATCTCATACAACAACGTACTATAGGGGCAGTACTGATGTCTCTGACTGCCTTCACTGCAATAGTGTTTTGCTTTGCATGGTATAGGATTCTGTCAGCATACAAGCAATTGAACGCAGCAAAATTCAAAGTCATTCATGAGTTGGAAAAAAGACTGCCAGCCAGGATTTTCGAGAAGGAATGGGAAGTTCTTGGGAAAGGTGAAGATCCCAATGTCTACATGCCCTTAACTAATATAGAAAGAATAATCCCTATTCTATTCGTCGTTGTCTATCTCATCTTCGCAATTTCCGTGTCCATAGTCTCTCTTGCAACATGATGGTCCCACCGACTTTAATCGAGTGATCTTCGAATGTCATCGATTTTCCAATCGACAATCGGGGCATTATGTTCTTTCATAGCTTCGGGGACAGGATCGTTTCTATCTTTGTATATTCGGACTCCGATTACTTTTTTTCCTTGCCTGTAACTCTCTTCGATTTCCCAATTTACGGCCTGCCTATTCGCGGTCTCGGGCCCTATCATCACAATTGTAGCACTGGTCTGGGCAATCTTGGCCCTACATTGGGATTTCCAACTCTCGTCGAATGGTTCTTTCACAGAGTAATCTCTGAACTCAAGATCGAAATTCTCACTCTTTGACTGGGCTCTTAATAGGTTGACTTGTGGCTCATCTTCGACATGAAAGCTAATGAAAACATTTCGGACACGCTCTTTGGGTTTAGTAGCTTGTTCTGCTTCCTCTGTTGCACTCCTGAATAGTTTCTCAGAATCTTCTGTTGGCAGACTCCTGCTACTAAAGTTGGAACTTCCACCCATGGCCATCTAATTCTCCAGTTTGAGCATATCCTCAGCTGCGATCCTCTCCTTGCATGATATGCAGATTCCACATGGAGGATCTTTTCCTGAATGACAGAAATATGTGAGTTCAAATGGTAAGGAGTGTTTCTTTGCCAGCTTAAGCACTTCACGTTTGTCCAATGAAATCAGCGGTGTCATTATTTTGAGTTGAGTGCCGAGAGCTGCACTTATGCTATCTTCGGCTCTCTTGAAAAAATCAACGGTCTGGTCCGGAAAAATCGGATTGGCAAGAATTCCAAGGGCGACCACTTTACAGTCAACACTGTACGCATAAGATGCGCCTAAGACTGCAAATATAAGATTTCTGTTAGGGAAAAATGCATCTTTTTCGATGTCCAAGCTACTGTGAACAAGACCACTTGGTATTATCTCAGTTCCGGTAATGCCTACCCTAACAGGCTTGAGGCCAAGGTAATCACATATCCTCTGACAAGATAACCACTCCCGCTCCTCTGCCAAATGCCCATAGTTGACATGAATAGGATAAACGTCATGACCTTCCTTCCTCAGAAGAAGCATTGTCAATGACGAATCTAGCCCACCCGATGACAAAACTACTACTTTCATCTGGCATCAACTACCCCTCATGAATTTCCAAACGGCGATGTCTAGAATTGCGAGTGAGAGTTTGTTTGTAGCTGAGATGGATTGTATTATCGACTCAAACCTCAGGTAATCTTATATTTGCAGTCTTAG
>JAKBSX010000502.1 GCA_021844725.1 Actinomycetes bacterium
GGTACACTGAGACTTTGAGAGAGTCAAATTTGTATCTAGGGGATCGCCGAAGAATATCAGAACTCTTCTCTCGCGTTTTGAATTTAGAGGAAAATTGTACCACTTCGAATCCACGGGAAGATATATGACTCCTTGGCACCTAAGGCCATAAGTGCGATTTAACAACAATGATGTCCAAAGGCTTTGTGCAAACAAATTTGACTCTCTCAAAGTCTCAGTGTACCATCTGGCTATATAGTTGTAGATGGTACTGGGGATCAATCCGCTTGCTTTGTGTTTTACTTTCGGTATTAGTGAGGATTCAGACCCAGTTTCTCTGTATTCTTTAAAAAAGAATCTGCTGCCAAAGAAATACTGAGCCCATATCAGTGTATTCCAGGGGCGTATTCTTCGCCGGTAAATATGTCTCAATAAAGAATGGTCATCGATTGTTAATACGGAGGCATCCCCCTCAAAATACGTATCTATCTCATCTATCTCAACATGTTGGAGATCAAATTCGGGTGTGAACTTAGAATCTCCGAGTGTTCTGGATCTTATCTCGACCACACACGGATAGACACCAAGCTCGCGAAACCCATCAACCATGTCAGAATAAACGTTATGAATTCCATTGTACATGGAGGATTGTTGTGGCATAAGTAATACTAAATCGTTATAGCCCATGAGTTATTCCGTCCAATCTGCACTTCAAGATAATCAATGTTGTGATGTGTGTACTTCTCTTTTGTGCAACTTCAGTTTTTCTGCTCATCAAAAGCTAAAGGAGTTCTTCCGACATAAAGTTACCAATTCAAGTCGCTGTACTCAAGACTGAACAGTTACCGAGAAGGGGAGCACGAACACGAAGATCACTACACCGAGAAAACAACCGTCTATTGCCACAATAGGGCGAATCTGGCAAATTTTACTCCGGCGAAAGTGGCAAAAATTGAAACGGCGTTTCCAATAGTGAGCTACACCGGGAGCGACGCGTTAACTTGTCATGAGCCTTGCATTGAAAGCATGTCTTGGTCACCATTGCCTTCTCATAATGAATTCAGCACCCCGCATGAGTAGGATGGCGGGTGCATACTGTAGGCTGGAGAGATTATTCGCTCCAGCGTAATGTCTAAGCAGTACCTTTGAACGCAGTAATGGAGATCGTAGTCTCGTCCAGTACTCTGGGTATTTGCACTGAAACTGTTTGTCTGTTCTTCCGTACTCCCTTCTTTTCGTCAAATATTGTTTGAAACCAACCTCTTCCTCATGGTGTAGGATTACATCATCAATCCATCCGATCCTGTATTCTCTTTCAATCAGTTTCGCTTGTAATGCCATATCCTCTATGCCCGTCATTGTTGTATCGTATCCACCGATATCGATGAATACATCTTTGCGCAGACACCTCGCAGCTTCGTAATACAGCGATCTGAAATAACTGTCTCTCTCAAACGCTCTGGCTTTGGCCCAATAGTTATTACCAGCCACAGTTGATTCCCTGATACAGAGCGCGTCTGAAGCATCCATTCCCAAAATACACTTCTCCAGAACATGTTCTGTAAGTTCCATATCGGAGTCAACAAAAAGAAGAATACTTGTTCGAGCAATTTCTGCCCCTCTGTTTCTCTGGGCAGATCTCTCAGGGCCCCGATTATCAACTACAGAACCTGTTGAAACGGCAATCTTCTTGGTATCATCTGTACTGTTATTGTCTACTACAATTGTTTCGAAATTTTGATAAGTCTGTTTTTGAAGCGAAGTGAATAAGTGAGGAAGGCTTCTAGCACTGTTTTTCGTTGGAATTATAACAGATATGCTGCGGTGCATAGATTAACCTAAAAACTTGAACGCGCCAATGTTGTAAAAAATTGGAACCCCATTTTCATGAAAAAGGTAAGACACAATCACACAGCAGAATTCATAACTCCACAGAACTTGCTCTTATCAATAGCGATTCCCATTGTTCAGCGGCATTATCCCAAGTGTATCGTTGAGCATATTTCCTGCATCTGCTCGCAAAGTCCTGCCTGTTTTCAATGACGTTTTTAATTGCAGAGGCCAGTGCCGTCACATTCCCATCATCGGCAAGCAACCCTGTCTTTCTGTCCACAACAGATTCAGAGACGCCAGGGACTCTGTAAGCTGCGGTTGGAGTTCCTGATGCTGCCGCCTCTATGATTGAATACCCCCACCCTTCAGAAAAGGAGCAGTGAACGTTTACCCACGATTCATTAACTAGCTCTGCAAGTTTCTCTCTGCTTAAATGGCCGCTAAATACAACGTTATCATCAAGATTCAAACTATGTGACAGAGCTTTAAGTGACTGCAGCGAAGGTCCTTCACCGGCAATCACAAGTCTTGCGGATATACTGGATTTGAGAAGTAGTTTGAAGGCGATGAGTGCATGATCTGGCCTTTTGTAGGGGCGCATACCGCCGAAGTAAATGATAGAAGGCTCATTTGACTTTCTTTTCGGACAAAATAATTTAGTATCGACGCCAGGTGCTATTCTTACAATTCTGGATTCTGGAATCTCAAGCAGGATAAGATCCCGTTCGGAACTAATCGACTCAGTAGTGAAGAGCCACTGTCTGTAAATGTGCGGATAGTGTCTTTCCAACCATGTCAGAGTTTTTGCGAGAGGAATGGTAGTCTGGCCAGGCAGCGTTCTTGCGTGTAGATGACGGAAAAAGACAACGCCGGGCTTATTGGAAAACCATGGTGAAAACCACGGTGCCGCATGTGCCATATCGTCAACAATTACATCGGCATTGGAATGATACTTGAGAAAGAAAGGGTGGGCAAGATGTGGCGCTATCCTGTTTCCGTACCTGTGATAATGAACGCCGTCAATTGTTTCGTGACGGTGCGCTCCATGCCAGCTGCCGGCTAGCACATCAACCTCATGACCTCTGAGGACTAGACGTTTTCCTATTTCATATATGGTTCTCTCTGCGCCGCCTGCCTTTGGATTCGCAATGTCCCTGTGATTCATCCAGAGTATTTTCATTGACAACCGCTTCAGAATTCAGGCGGTGACTTAACCTGACAGCAAAATAGACGACTATTCAGTTCGCAACCCTCGAGATGATTGTGCGGACCTCTGCAACTTGTAGGAAATTGGTATTCATATCCATCGGAATTTGCGCATGTAAAGATCACGCAACGACTGCGGTACGAGTCTTCCAAATCTAGAGTGATATGTCCTGAATGCAAGAAGAGAAACGCCATGACCAAGAGCCAATGAGAACAGTGAAAACGTGCTTCCATCTGAGTAGGTATAATTTACCGGAACACTAATTGATCTATTGTGTTTTTTGTCCATGTGATAAAGCAGTGAAACATCAAAGAAAGCGTTAGTTATACCTACTTTTGACATCGACTCCTTCAGGTTTTCAGTTCTGAACAACTTATATCCACACTGTGTGTCATTAACCTTGATGCCTAAAAGCGCTCTGACGAGGACGTTGAATGCCCTACCGGGAATGCGTCTTTTAAGCGGCATTTTATTGGAGCGATCGGCATATCTGTCTGGAAACACTGCATCATACTCCTTCACAGCGCAATATTCCTGAT
>JAKBSX010000503.1 GCA_021844725.1 Actinomycetes bacterium
ACATTTGTATTCCAAGAGGGTTCTAAGGAAGATTCCTGACCCACAAGCCGGATCCAGAATTCTTGTTTTCCTGAATGCAGGTGGGGGATATTGGCCGTGAACATATTTGGAGAAAAACCTTGCTATGAACTGTGGAGTATAAACACTCCCAAAGCCCTTTTCTTGCTGCTCGACTGGGATCGGAGGAATGAAGGATAGTTGGCGTCGATCGTCTTCGAATCTCAGCAGCGAGACGTAATGCTCATAAATCCTGCTTAGGGCGTGTTTTGACATGATTGCGAAGTCGTACGGATATGGTATGTCTTTTGCGCGATAGAAGCTCGCTAGGAGTTCATATACCAACTTAAATGGCAGGCCATCAAAGGCGTTCAGTCTCTTTGTATCGAGAAGGTTCCGCGAAAGCCTACCTTTGGAAACTTGCTTCAAGCAGTTCTCTATGACGTGGCGTACCAAAGATGGGTCCTTCTTGCCTTCCAAGGCATTCAGCGTATCAACAAGCACACGAGAATGGTTGTTCGTAATCCTACGCTCGTGGTCCTCCGCTGCGCGCACGAAAATGATTCCATTAAACAATGTCGAATAATCGAAGCGGGTTGGTCTTCCCCGGAGTTCCGAGCCGAGGTAAATCTTCCAATGAGAAATGTTGTCGATCAACGCATCGTCAAGCGCAGGGAAATTTGGATTTTTAGAGGAGGCGGTAATCTGGCCGAACATCACGCTGCGGAGACTCTCGTAGTCAACCGTGGAGATCTGCCTTGTAATTGGATCCGGGTTGTAGGTCCTATTGAATACGAAGGACGCTACCCCTGGCTCCACATATATGTGCCAGTCTATTAAATTATTGTACGATATCGACAAAATGCTCTTTGCTTGCTCGGGACGCAACGAAGACGCCGGCGACTTGAGAAAGGTTATGACTGCCGATTGGTCCAGCCCGTGATCGACAATTAAGTGCCCGTTCGTAACGTCGCTCAGTTCCGAGTCCGGTTGAAGATGGTCGCTTGGTTCCCATCCCAACAATCGGGCAAAATCTCTGAATAGCCTATCCACTTCTTGTCTTCCGACTGAAGAGGAAGTTAATCGAAGAATAATCTCAAAATCCGCTGACATATTTCAATTTGGTTTTTCGATCGATTCAAATTCATTACGCACTTATGATGGAAGGTAATCCGCAGACCGAGCTAGTGCCTATACGATGACAGCTTGTGGCGGCCAAGGTATCTCTGCTCGATGCAACTATGATAAGTTAGTTGACCGGTCAGGGAATGGCAAATCAGGCCTCCGGCCGCGAGATGTGTCGCCATCTACGAGACATCCTTTTTCCTTCTAGATGGTGGGTGAAGCGGCTGGTGTCTTTCGGAAAGGGGTTCTTTCCCTTTGTATCGGCCTCTAAAGCGTTGGATTTTGCGGTGGATTCGCCTTAGCTCAGTCCGCACTTCCTGTACTTGAGGATCAAGCATTGCACCCCAGCTACGAAGATGAGTTCCCAAACCGTCTACAATCGAGAATCTTCCCAAGACGACGTGGAACATGGGGCTGGAGTACTTTCTGACCGCACTCGCAAACTCATTGAGTCTGACGACGAACATGCATAAGAGGAGAAAGTTCTCCCTGGCCCAAAGATCATGTTTTTCTAGGTAGTAGAGTAGTCGGGATTCTTGGAGATACGTTTGTAGGATGTATCCGCAGCGAAGTACTTTGCCTGACTGTAAGATGATGCGGGAGCTGCGAATGATAAGTATTGTTGGACGTACTTTAGGAACGACGCCATCAGGTCCCTTGTAGCAGATTCCAGCTCTAGCTGAGTTCCAGGCCAGATGGTTGCGAGTTGCCGTTCCATTATGAAGTCTGCAGCATCGATGAAGTCCTCATGCAAAAAATGCCGCACTGCATTGTCGATGGACCATGTCCACTGGTCAAGCTTGAGGGCTATTGAAATGTTATCGATAAGCGTTGAGTAAACCAGATTTTCCGGTCGGATCTTCTTCGCCGAGAGTGACTCGGCGACCCAAAGCTCATGGTCGCTTTTCATCTTGTGCAAGACTTCAACTGAATATTTAGCCGGATGGCGATCAATTATGGTGTGGTGGTGAGCACAAAGCAAAATCAGGTTTGAATATAGAAATCTGTCCTCTCTCGGGAAGTTGCTCTTTCCCCTTGCCGCCAAGGGCCGTTCGCCAACGATGTGACACATTTCCCCAAGCGTGACACTCTTGTCGTGGTCAACATCCAAGGTCAGTTGTTGCCTACAGTCAGGCATTGAACATCTTCCGGCTGCTCGGGACCACAATAGCTTCTCATCTTTGCCCCTTATTGTCGGGCTTACAGGCGTAAGCTTAGTGTTGCCGTTCTTAGGTTTTGCTTTCTTGAGAGAACTCTGAGTTGCCATCTAGCACTACCTCCCTCTCTATGGCGATGAAAATCCGCCTTCAACTCATGGAGGCGTTAGCATTACAGCAATAAATGGAATGATTACTCCATCAATCAGCTCGATTTGTGCGTATATTTCTCACACTTTGATCGGAGAATGACTTACTCCTTCTCAAACCCGTGGCTGCCAAACTTCAAGGTTCTGCAGTTTTCCGTAACCGTGCGAACAACCTGGTCTGAAGCGCCTGTGGGGATATCAGCCTCGACTTCCAGGGTAACGCGGACGTTCGCGCCGAGGAGACCTGAGAGATGTGCTATGACTTCCTCAGCAATCCGTCCTGCATCGCGGCCAACACGCTCAGGATCGAGCGTCACCGTACCATGGAACCGGTGCGGCAGATCTGCCGGACGTGCCTTTGTCGGTTCCAGCTCGGTTTTGCCGGGGACACTGGAGTCGGTGCCGGCAGCGGTTGCGGCCGTGCCGGTGGTCGCAGCAGCGGCTGCGGGAACTTCGGCATCGAGTTGACGCCTGGCTACGTCGCTTTTTACGAGTAAGCCTGCGCTGTCAAGGGTAAGAGTGAGCTGCTGGCCAGCACGCAGTCCAACATATCGGCTGGCGGTTTCATCGAAGCACTCCGCAAATGCAAATGTATCCGTCTGCCACGTGATGAACGAGACTCCATCGCGGATCGCCTGGATGAGCACCTCCGGGCCGGTAAGCCTGGGAAGATAAAGGAACCGTGTGAAGTCTTCGATGAGCTGTTTGATAGACACGTGGTTCCCTCTCCAGAGAGGCACTTCGTCAAGATATTTCCGAAGGATGGTCGAGCCGAGGCCGGTCACGAGGATATCACCGCTCCGGAGCTTCTTGGATGCCCGGACGGCGAGTGCATCTCCGCCGTTAGTGAGCCGAATAGACTGCCATTCGACCTGCGACTGAGGCGTTTTCTGCTCTGGTACTAAAAGCCACTGGTACACCTCAGGTATCTGCGCTGACACGGCCGTGTCTGCCGCCTGCTTCTGAGTCTCGGCCTGTCGTGCCTGGTGCGGATCGAGGTTTAACGTGTCTTTGTCTTCAACAATGGACTTCCATGCAAGGTGTTTTCGCAGTGCCTCATCAAGGTCCTGCATTCGCGCTTGATCGGCAGCAAGGAAGACCAGCGTGTTGCGGTAAGTACGAGGTATG
>JAKBSX010000504.1 GCA_021844725.1 Actinomycetes bacterium
TTATCTTGGATGAGCTCAGCAGATATGATGTAGTTTATAACGTCCCTGTAATCGATATAGAGCCATAATCGGTGTACGTTCAACTGCGGGTTGTCTATCGATTCATTTACAGTCTGGTAGTCAAAAACGATTCTTGGAAACCTCAGACTGAATATTTGCATATTTCCCGGCCTAGCAAAAGAGTCGGCCATAGCTTCTCCAACCAGCTTTGAAAGCCCGTATGGATCTACTGGTTTGCACGGGTGACTAACATCGATCGGTAGATATTCTGGCTTGATGAAACCGTTTGAATATAAAATGCCATATATTGCCATACTGCTCGCGATAATGACTTTTCCAACCCCTAAGTAACGCGCTGCGTTTAGAATCCTGTAAGTAATCAACGTGTTGTTTTCAAAAGTGACAGAGTCTGAAGCGTCGCCGGGTCTATGAAATCCTGCTAAGTGAATGATGGCATCGGAGTCGTGAACTGCCTGAAAAATATCGCTTTGCCTGAGGTCAGTGATCCATGTCTTGACGGAGGGAAGCGGGCTCTGTTCTCGATCCAAATTCAGTACGTTATGACCAGATTTGATGAGTTCGGGTATTAAGACCGTTCCAACCCTGCCTGAACCACCGGTGACTATTATTTTCAAGAAACCACCTTGCATTGACCTGCTAGCTTAAAGCGAACCTGCTGAGCTCATCCAAGATAATCGGAGGGCTATTTCAATCTTTGAACGACGATTACGATTCCCTCACATTCGCTGTTCCCACAAATCTACACTCTTGCATCAGTTATTTCTTCCAAGGTCTTGTTTTCAGTCTTTCCATACTTATGAAGTAAGCCCCAAGTGATTAGGAATCCCAAAACGCCAAGGATCCCGTATAGATTGAATGTACTTGACACACCGACACTTGATATCAGGAATGGTGTTAGGAATATACCAGATGCACTTCCAAGGCGCCAAAGGAATATGCCATATCCGGCTCCAGTGCTGCGAAACCGAGTTGGGTACAACTCTGCTCCCCAACTAGCGGCAACTGTAGTGTAGAATGGCGTCAGAAGGCCTATGACGACGATCGTCCCAATCAGTAAATCTATCGATTTGAAAGTGACAGCAAGAACAAAGCCCATTACACCAGCACCAATAGCGGATCCAAAGAAGTATACCGGGAGCCTCCCTATCTTGTCGTTGATAAGTGCCACGAAGAAATTGGATATGGCTAGCGGCAGGAAAAATGCGAACGCATCTATAAGAAGTGAGAGGCCGGCCCCATAGTGTAATGTTCTTAGCACGAGTGGCAATTCAGACACATTAGTAACCAACAGGTAATTTGGGAGAATGATCGCGATAGGGAGAGCGATTGTTGCAAGCATGTACCTCCTTGAAAACATCTGACTGACGTGAGATGATTTGTCGGACTTACTGATTTCAGTCCAGTCAATTTCACCGTCTTTGAGTGGCCTGCCAACTATTTGTTCCAGAGCGTCCTTTGCTTTGTCGTTTTTGCCGCGTGCGTGGAGCCATCTGGCGGACTCAGGTAACTTCAATCTCAAAAATATACCTATAATGGCTGGTATTGCACCGCTGGCATAGAGCAACTGCCATTGAAAGCCAGAATTGCCATACGAAAGAAAGAGAGCGTAGCCAACAAGTGCGGCTGCTACCCCGCCAACGTTGAACATAGCCCAGAATGTTCCAAGCATAACTCCTCTTTTCTTTCTTGGAGAAAACTCAACCAGGAGTGCCAATGCAGCTGCGTAATCGCCGCCCGCAGCAATACCCATGATGAATCTGATTGACCAAAGTTCGAAAACGTTCGTACTGAATGAGGAAACGACAGCCATCAGAGCCATTATGAGCAGGTCGATGACAAAAGTCAGTTTCCTTCCAATACGATCTGCAACTACTCCCCAAGAAATCGCGCCGATGAATGAGCCAATGAAGTAAATTGAAAGAGAAACGGTAAGCACGGTTACCCCATGGTAATGGAAATATGGTATTAGACTGAAAGTCGAAGAAGTTACGACAAACTGATTATAAGCATCAGTAAGTGCGCCCAATGCCAGTATCGCGGCAAATATCCCAAAATGTTTTAGGGCCCCTTCATCTATCAAGGAAGCAAGACTCTTGCCTGAAATTTTAACATACTCTTCAGCCATTCAAATTCACTTTCACTTTAATTTTATTTGACTGTTTCACTCCAAAATATTCAAAAATGCCGAAAATCTGTTCGAACATCTGACAAAACATAAAGCAAAATCTTATATATAATCTTTTCATCATTCGTGGGTGATGCTGCAAGAATCTAAGCCATCTAAAGTAAAAGAGCAAAGCAGACTTTATTATGAAATAAGGGAAGGGATACTTTCTGGCCGCTTCTTACCTGGCGAAAAGCTTGTTGTCGAAGAACTTGCAAACTCCTTTGGATCAAGTCGCACGACAGTGGTGATAGCACTCTCGACGCTTGAGAAGGAGGGCCTTCTTCACTCTGAAGATTACAAAGGGTATAAAGTAAAGAAATTGCCGTTAAGCGAGGCATTACAATATCTCGAAGTGAGGGGAGTGCTTGAGGGATACGTTGGCCGATTGGCAGCCACATTAGTAACCGATAATGGGATCTCGAATTTACAAAAGTCCTTGAAACAGATGCATTATCACCTGAATAACAAAGACTATGCAGAGTACTCAAAAACAAACGCCGCCTTTCATGAGCAGCTATATGCCATAGCGGGGAACGCGGTGCTTTCAGACATTATACTAAACTTGAAGGCAAGAATGGTCAGGTTCCAGTTTAGGACATCTTTCATACCGGGAAGGCTCGAGGAGTCGTTCAAGGAACACACTGCCATCTTTGAAGCCGTGAAGAAACACGATCCAGATGTGGCGGAAAAGGCGTTAATCACTCATGTAGGCAATATAAAACAAGTAATTATCTCAAACTTCAAGCTCATAGAGGGATAGGAATGGTTAGTGATTCACTAACTGAGGAAATCGAAGAGTGCATTCGTGGCGCTGTGGACATGCACGTACACTCAGCACCTGACATTATCGCAAGGAAGGGTAATGACATTGAATTTGCGAAAATGGCAAGAACAGCAGGCATGGCAGGCATAGTTCTTAAGTCACATTATGTCCCAACTGCTGACAGAGCGTCCCTAGTAAATGACATTGTTGGAGGGGTTAAAGTTATCGGCGGCATTACCTTAAACAATTCTGTTGGTGGCATTAACCCGCAGGCTGTCGAAGTAGCAGGCAGGTCCGGAGCAAAGGTCGTTTGGATGCCGACTGTTGATTCCGAAAACGAAGATCGTAAGAAAGATGCCCAAAACCAAAATAAATTGCCATACTGGGCCATCATAAAAAGGGAAATGGCTCAGAAAGGATTCGATACTTCACCTGTTAAAATCTTAGATCAAGATGGAAACTTCGTAAAGGCAGTGCATGAAGTGATAGAGAGAATAAAAGAGCATAACATGATACTAGCGACGGGTCACCTGTCGCCAGTTGAATCTATCAAGCTCATAAAGCTGGCAAGTTCCTGCGGCTTAACAAAAGTTTAGTATAA
>JAKBSX010000505.1 GCA_021844725.1 Actinomycetes bacterium
GGATTTGGGGCGAATGGTCTCGCCGGGTTCTATGCCAGTCAGCTTTATCCGAGACCAAGCGAGGCTGCGACCAGATACTTTGGTTCTCCGAGGTTTCTGGCTGAAAAGCTCATTTATTTGGTGCCAGTCTTTGGTCTTATATTGATTGGAATATCCAGGGGCCCTTCAGAGTTAGCGAAGCCTTGGGTTCTGATTGGGATTGCGGCCTGGATCGCTGCGGTGGCGATTGCCCATTCGGTGGTTTGGCCCGCCGAGAGAAGAGTTTCTCAATTGATAAATACTCCAGAAAATGAAGGTGAAATCCAAGCGCTTGGGAAGAGACTTGCCAGAGGCGCAATGACTCTAAATTTGATTTTTGTAACGGCGCTTGTGGTGATGATCATCCAAATAGGCGGGAAATAATTTTCTGTCATGTTTTTGCCAATCTGGTAACGGCATTAGGCGACTAGCCTTGTGCCGGTGGAAAGACTTGGCCTAATTGGACTTCCAAACTCTGGAAAGTCGTCTTTATATAACGCTTTAACTGGTGGATCTGCTGTAGTCGCCCAGCACCCATTTTCGACGACCGAAACTTTGTCCGGGGTGGCGATAGTACCTGACAAAAGGCTTGATGCGCTTAGCGCGATGTCCAAGAGCAAGAAGACCGTCTATGCCCACGTGGAATTCGTCGATATCGCCGGGCTTGTAGCGGGGGCCAATTCCGGAGAAGGTCTGGGAAATCGGTTCCTGGCAGGAATAAGGGAAGTCGACGCCCTTTGTATGGTATTGCGGGCATTTCAAGACGAGAATGTTCCCGGTGAGTCCGACCCGCTTGAAGCTCTCGGAATTCTAGAACTAGAGCTAGTTCTGGCGGATTTGGCGGCGTGTGAAACTTTGGTTGAAAGGCGAAGAAAATCGGCTAGGGCGGATAAATCGTTGCAACCAGAAGTGGATGCTCTCGAAAAAGCAATCGAAGTTCTCACAGATGGTACTCCGATATATAAAAGCTCGCTCTCTGTGGAAGTAAAAGAGGTTCTCAAGGGTTCGTTTCTGCTGACCAATAAGGCCGTGTTGATAGTGGTGAATCTCGGAGAGGATCAACTGGAGAACTCCGGAGAGATTTGCGATCAGGTTCGTGCCGCAGCGGGCGGGTCAATTGATGTGTTGGGTGTTTGTGTCCAGTTGGAGTCAGAGTCCATGGCACTTGAGGCCGGTGAGCGTGAGGAGCTTTTGGCAGGGCTAGGGTTGGGTGAGGGAGCGCTTCCCAGGGTTGCCCAGGCTGCATACCACATGTTGGACAGGAGAACCTTTCTCACCACCGGAGACAAAGAATCTAGGGCGTGGACCTTTCGGGCGGGTGCGAAGGCACCTGAATGCGCCGGAGTCATTCATTCGGATCTTCAGAGAGGATTCATTAGAGCTGAAGTAATTCACTGGGATGAACTGTTAGCACTTGGTTCCTGGAATACAGCCAAAAATCAGGGCAAACTTGGAGTCGAGGGAAAAGACTATGAAGTAAAAGACGGAGATGTTCTCGAGATCAGGTTCAACGTCTAACGGAGATTTTGGCAAGGTTCCCAAGGACCCTGTCCTTTGGGTAGTTCGAGATGGCCATGTGTTGGCTTCTTGCGTCCAGGCGGGAGCTTTCACCCACCGAATTTGTCCGGCCCTTATAGAAAATTTCTCAACCAGCGCTGCCGTGTTGTATGGAAGATTGCCCGTTTTTGGCCTTGGATCGAAAAAGCACCTGGTTGCGATATGCCTTGATTCTTCTTTGCGTACAGTAAAAATTTCCAGACTTACGCGGTTAAATATCTTGCTTCCAACCGCCAAAACCAAAGTGATGATAGTTGCGCCAGAGGATATTTTACGGCGGTTTGGAGTTGTTGAAGGTGATCAATTTGAACTCAAAACATAGTGGTCAGCCTTCGCATGGCAGCACTCAGGCGGTAGGAATGCTTATTCTGCTTGGGACTCCGGTGGGGAATCTGGCGGACCTGTCTCACCGTGGAATAGAGGCGCTCAGGTCGGCGGATGTGATTGCCGCCGAGGATACAAGAAGGTTGCGGGTCCTTCTTGCGCATTGTCATATTGAGAACAAGAGCATTCTCTCAATCGATGCCAATAAGGAGGATCATCTAAG
Source organism: Actinomycetes bacterium (assembly GCA_021844725.1). Next base: position 2,123 of record JAKBSX010000505.1, read on the forward strand.
TTCGAAGGTCCTTGAGCTAGTGAATTCCGGAAAGACTGTCGTCTATACCACCGATGCCGGTATGCCAGGCATTTCTGATCCAGGAGCCAAATTGGTCAAGGCAGTGTCAAGTGCCGGGTTGCCAGTTGACGCTGTTCCCGGACCGTCAGCGGTAGTCCTGGCGGCATCTTTGTCGGCTTTGTGCGAGTCCGGCTTTGTATTCGCCGGATTTCTAGCCGTCAAGGCCGGGCCCCGTAAGAAGACTTTGGAAAATTTGTCAGCGAGCGGCTTTGCCTCGATTGTTTTCGAGTCGCCAAACCGCATCGGGCCGTTGTTGAACGATGCGCTTGTAGTTTACGGTTCTGAACATCCAGTTTTTGTCGGAAGGGAACTTACCAAGCTCCACCAGGAGCTCTTTTATGGAAGCTCAGGGGAGGCGTCAAGCCATTTTGGGAACAGTTCCCAGCGCGGAGAATTCGTCGTGGTCTTTGGGGCAATGCATAATGATAACTCTGCTTTGGCGGGTAAGGTGCTTTTGGATAGGGTGATCGAGGCACTCAATTGCACTGGCGGGCGGACTAAAATTCTCGCGGAGGAACTTGCTGAGCTGACTGGGGTCGGAAAAAACCAGGTTTATTCCATGCTGGTTAAAGCTCGGCGAAAGGGCGAGATGTCGCCGAGCTGATGGCTTGCAGATGCCATCTCGGCCGAATTGCTAGCCGGATTGAGCCATTGAACGAATCCGATTGTGCATCAAGCCAATTATTGTTTTAGGTTGCTAAGGGCTTGTCAATGATGGCCGTCCAGCCATCGCCGGTTTATTTTTTGCTAAGGTGCATGTCGTGTCCAGGTTTTTCATTACAACTCCTATCTATTACGTCAATGACGTTCCGCACCTCGGTCATGCCTACACAATGGTGTCGGCCGACTCTTTGGCCCGGTGGCACCGTCTGAATGCGGATCAGGTCTTTTTTCTGACTGGAACCGATGAGCATGGATTGAAGATTGCGCAGGCGGCCAATGAAAATGGGATGTCACCGAAAGCTTGGACAGATCGCCTGTCGCCGCGTTTTCAAGATGCCTGGCGAAAACTGAATATATCCTATGACGACTTCATCAGGACTACCGAGCCTCGGCACTATGAGACGGTGCAATCTTTTCTGAAATCCGTGTACGAGAATGGCTACATTTACAAGGACAGTTACGCAGGTCCTTATTGCGTCTCTTGCGAGGCTTACTATCAAGAATCCGAGCTTGACAGCGGGAACTGTCCAATACATAATCGCCCGGTGTCTGTGATGGAGGAAGAAAACTATTTTTTCAGATTGTCCGCCTTTACTGACCGGCTTCTCGAATGGTATGAACGAGGTGCGGAACGTCATTGACGTAATAGATAGGAGTTGTAATGAAAAACCTGGACACGACATGCACCTTAGCAAAAAATAAACC
>JAKBSX010000506.1 GCA_021844725.1 Actinomycetes bacterium
ACAATTTTCTATTTTCTCTTGGAGTGGACTTCTTGTTCTAAGCAGATAATCTTTCACGATTGGTCTCGAGAGCTTGGAACCTACACCTCTGGTTATCCTCCCAATTGAATGCAATGTGCTTCTCCCAACACCCACAGCCAAGAGAAAATAGAAAATTGTAGATATGATCGCCAGAAGTTGCGGTACAAATCTTGGAATCAAGAGCACTGTTCTCGAAGGCAGCGGAATAGATGAAAACAAGTTCGGGTACACGACGTTTGAAATAGCGAACCCAATTGAGAATGGATGGATTATCAGTAGTAGCAATCCAGCCGGGCGTGTGTAAATTCCCAAAATCGCTGAGGTAAGATAGGGCAAGAGATAACTTATGAAATTGAAGACAAAACCGATGCTCAGCGCTGCAACTCCCCAAGTAATCAAGAACAGCGATCTTCCAATAGTTGCTTTCCTAGATCTTCCTCCTCTTGAGACGTTCTTGTAAAAGATGCCTGAAAACCAAAGCGCAAGACCCATAGCGAAGACCACGTTGATTATCGAGCCCCCTAGCATAAGACCCGAGGCTATTATCGAATGCGTGAGGATCCAGATCGAAGCTACCTGGACTATCGTAGTACTCAGGGCAATATAGTCAAAGGTCCTTAGTAGTGAAAGAACGGCAACTATAGAAAAATCTCTCTCGTCCAGAGGCAGCGTCATGAGAATTGAATATGGCTCTCCGCTCGAAAATGACGGCAGTATCTGCAGAGAATAGAACACTATGTATGCAAGACTGATCGCGAGGCTTAGAGAAACTCCACTGATGATAGCTTCAGGCGAAGATGCGACAACGTATTCAAGAAATGGAAATGCAGCCCCAATTGTTCCAAGAACTGCGAATGCTATTTTGCTTGTCTTCGCACTACTCATTGCAACATTGAATCGTTTCTTCATGTCTTGCTCTGATGAGGAGGTCCCAAACTGGCTCTGACCCCTACTCATTTGTATTGAACGATACGCTACTTCAGTGTACACAGTTCCAGAGAGTTTCCAATCTTTACTGAGAGTCAATCGACTGTACTTTCCATTTGGAATTTATCGGCTCTCGTAGAAAGCTTCACGTAACGCCCTAATTGTCCCAGCTATCTCTTCTTCTTCATGTGTAAGTTTCAAAAAGACTTCTTCAAGCGTAGCCTTTTCGGTTGTTTCTTCAGAACCCATGTTAGCAGCTACAGTTATTTCGCTAGCCTTTCTCCTGAGTTCTTCAATAGAACCTTCTGCAACAATCTTACCCTTGTAGATTATTCCGATCCTATCGCATATGTTCTCTGCGACTTCCATTATGTGTGTTGAAAAGAGAACCGCACCCTCATTCTTTCTTGAATGAAGCGATATCAGATCCTTGACTATTCGGCTCGTTTTTGCGTCAAGCCCATTAAGGGGTTCGTCTAGCAATAGAAGAGATGGTTCGTGGAGCAGTGCAGCCACGATGGATATCTTTTGCCTTGTTCCCATGGAGAGTGTGCCAATAGGAGAGTCGTAGAATTGTTCTAATCCAAAGGCAGGCGACAATCTCTCGACGCTCTCGTTTACTTTGTTTGAGTCAATTCTTCTGACAGATGCTACGAACTCAAAAAAATCTCTCGGTGTTAGCGACTCATAAAGCATCGAATTCTCAGGAACATAACCTATTTTCGATTTGACTATGAGTGATTCAGTGGCGTTATCAAATCCCAGAACCTTCACGATGCCCGATGTTGGCTCGACTAGTCCTGCTATGATCTTGATCAATGTACTCTTGCCCGCGCCATTCGGCCCCAACAAACCGTATATCTCGCCAGGCATTAATCTAAGGTTCAGCCCTGCAAGCGCAATTACTGAACCGTATGACTTGCTTAGATCTACCGCTTCAACAATTGGAACCTGGCTTTGTTGCGATGGCAAGGAGGAAGAAACTTGCAAAAATTCTTCGGCCTCTCTTATCCCCATTTTGTTTGTATTTCAAAGGTAATTGAAACTAGTGAATTTGCAATAGTGAATTTGAGATAAGTATCCGTACTCCATTTTTCAGGTTAAGCGGGCAAGTTCATAATGATTAATTTGCGGATTCAAGCCTTGTTTTTCATTAATGACCCGAGTTACGATATGTTCTATCTCCAAGTCAAGAATGAAAAAGGGCATCGCGAAGATAGCTCAGGAGATTTGATCAAACCATGAAATTATTTGGCTCCAAGAAACCAAAGGACAAACTTGCGTCCATAAAGCCCAGCAAGAATCAAGCCGGACCAGAGAATGTCGAGGGTCCAATGGTTGGAAGGCCGATTCCTAAGAATTACGAAGTCTTGGAAAGATACGCATTGACCCCACCATTTGCTTACGCTGTTATCGCCGAGGACACATCTCAAAAGCTTCCCTACTATTATGTAGATGAGCTCGAACTAACTACCAAGGAGCTGACTCTTTACAACAATATTCTCACCGTATTGCAAACGGAGCTCAGAGCGCCCAGAGAGGATGTCGATCCGAAAAAGTACTTTGCTGAGCAAGCAAGGTTGATTTCCGATAGATACAAGTTAACACAAGGAAAGAGCGTTCAGATCTCTTGGGCAAAGATTCTCTATTACGCGGAACGCGATCTCGTGGGGTTCGGAGCTATCGACGCGTTAATGCGCGATCCTAACATTGAAGACGTCTCAGTTGATGGCACAGGCAAATCAGTCTTCATTTATCATCGCAAATACGAGAGCATTGAAACAAACGTAACATACAAAACAGAGGAAAAGCTGGACGATGCGATTGTCAGGTTGGTACACATGTCGGGCAAGCACGTCAGCACGGCATTCCCGATCGTTGATGCGACACTTCCTGGTGGTCACAGACTTGCGGCAACTTTCAGAAGAGAGGTATCGCCTCAGGGCTCCACACTCACAATCAGAAAATTCAGAAAGGATCCAATCACAATCATCGACTTGATTAACTACGGAGTCCTCGATTACAATATCGCAGCCTACGCTTGGCTCTTGATCGAGAATAGAGCCACTGCGGTAGTCGTTGGGGCAACCGCGTCCGGTAAAACTACTTTCCTCAACGCGCTACTCTCAATGGTAAATCCTAATTCCAAAATCGTAACAATCGAAGAGGTTCAAGAGATCAACATTCACCACATAAACTGGGCTGCTCTCGTTTCGAGGTTGAGCTATGGACTCTCCGAAACGAACATTGGTGAAGTCAGTCTATTCAACCTAGTCAAAACTGCTATGAGAATGCGACCGGACATCATGGTTGTAGGAGAGGTGAGAGGAGAAGAGGCATACGCACTGTTTCAGGCAATATCTACTGGTCACGGAGGACTTGCAACTCTGCACGCAGAGGACGCAAGTTCGGCAATACAAAGGCTTACTTCGAAGCCAATGGACGTAGCACCCTCCTACATCAGCTTCCTAGATCTGATATTTTCAGTAAGACGTGTTGCCATGCCCGACCAATCAAGCCCTGGCTCTCCTAGAATCGTGAGAAGAGTCATGTCGGTGGAAGAAGTGGAAAGCGCAAACAAGTACGTCCAATC
>JAKBSX010000507.1 GCA_021844725.1 Actinomycetes bacterium
CCGAAGTACCCCGCTCGAGTTCCACATGCGAGGGTAGGTTCCGGCGACTTCGTGTGATTGGAACGACAATCACGACTCCGGCTTGACTTTCATTGAGTGAGTTTACCGATACGACCACCGCAGGCCGACGCCCTGCTTGTTCTCTGCCGATTGGATCACCAAAGTCAATAAGCCATACTTCGTCTTTTCGGGCCTTCACTTCGAGCTATCACGCATTGCAGCGCTCTCGCTACGACGCTCCTGTTCAATTTCCGCCCATGCATCTGAATCTTCTCGAAGTTGAGCATAGCGTTCCGAGAATTCAGCGAAGAAAACCTGCTTCTCTAGAACATCGGCAGCGTCCTCTAGGAGAGAGGTCATTGGCTTTCCAGTGATAGTCGCGAGTTTTGCAAAACGATCTCGAGTCTTTTCGCTAACCCTAATAGTAGTGCTCATAAGTCAGAGTATACCTGAATGTAGACTGGTCAAGCTACTTGGGACAATAATTAAGTTTCAACCTCAAGTGCATGGTTTGTTTGTAGCCACGAACGTTTACGCTCCCAGCGAGCAGGTTGTCATCGGCTGATTGTGGTTTGATTACTTCACATATTCGCTGGAAATGGGATAAAATATTGGCGACGTACAGGGCGAGCCATTGCGGATGACCCCATTGATGACTCGTGTTGTAAATTCTTATCACTTCGAAAGAGTGTTTGTTGAGTGCCGAGATGACATCAGCAATTGGCTTCTTGGGGTGCCTTCGGCTTTATACCACTTGATACCACATAAACCTGTCTTCCTTAGTGGTGTGACTATGCAACATACGCTTGTTGTAAACCTTGATCGCTGACTATGATCGTCACCTTGGTTGCCAAAGCATACAATTCAAGCGAGCAACAAGCAATCAAGAACTGGCCCCTAACAGCCGAGCCAGAACTGGCGTTATTTAGGTGGGGGCCCCAAAACGCTAGGTGCAAATATATATAATTCCAATTAATTTCTGGTATATCCACCGAAAGAAATCTTATCGTCAAAACACGCGGTGGGGCGTTTGCCGGAGCCAAGCTGGATTCCTGAAAGTATAGGGATGAGTGATCTGCTTATTATAGGATAATGCCTTGTACTATAATATATACAAATCAAATTCTAGGATAGAGACAGTCAACCACCTCACGGATAAATCCGTGGGCTCGAAGGAAGTTCCCATAAATGAAACGGAATCTTCGGGGTAGATACGTGACCGTATCCACAGTGGGCGAAACAGTGCGGGCCTTCGTGCCAGCGCCACTGCCACCACGTCCATCCATCTGCTGGGCACCGGAGTTGCACGACAAATTCGACCAGGCGCTATTGGCCCTCGGTCGACTCGATAGCGTGTCAACTCTATTGCCGGACACTTCGATGTTTCTCTATATGTACATACGAAAAGAAGCGGTGCTGTCCTCCATGATAGAAGGCACCCAATCGTCTCTATCCGACCTGCTTCTCTTTGAGCTGGATCATCAACCAGGCGTTCCGTTGGATGACGTGAGAGAGGTCAGCAACTATGTCGCTGCCTTAAACCGCGGTCTTCAACTGCTTCGCGGAGGGTTGCCACTTTCGGCACGTCTGTTCCGAGAGATACATGCGGTGCTGTTGTCTAGAGGTCGAGGCAATAATCAGACCCCTGGGGAGTTTCGGCGCAGCCAGAACTGGATTGGCGGAACTCGGCCAGGCAACGCAGCTTATGTGCCTCCACCGCCAGAAGAGGTTTCAGAGTGCATGAGTCGTCTGGAACTCTTCCTTCATGATCGTCCAGAACCCACACCAGTGCTGCTAAAAGCAGCTCTGGCCCACGTGCAGTTCGAAACCATCCACCCTTTTCTCGACGGTAACGGTCGTCTAGGGCGTCTTATGATCACACTTTTATTGTGTGAGCAAAATGTGCTTCATGAACCCATGCTTTATCTGAGCCTTTATTTCAAGATGCACAGGCAGTACTACTACGACCTTTTGAACAACGTACGATTAAACGGTGAATGGGAAGCATGGCTGGATTTTTTTGCCGAAGCAGTTATCGTAACGGCCAATCAAGCAGTGGAGACAGCCCAGCAGCTGGTCGATCTATCACGACGGGATCGCAATGAGATCAAGAGCTTTGGGAGGGCAGCCGACGCAGCCCTTAGGGTCCAAAGGGCGTTGATGGAGCATCCGATCGCTACCTCTGGGTCTCTAGTGCAAAAGACTGGCATAACCGCGATTACGGTAAACAAAGCTCTCGACCGGTTGGAAAAGGCTGGAATCGTGAAAGAACTCACTGGAATGAAGCGCAACCGACTCTTCAGCTATGTGGGATACATCGAGATCATGAATCGCGGAACTGAACTGCCTGACGAGCAGCGAATCAACCACCGCAACAAGGTACTGCCCTGACTCCTTATATTTCGTTGGGGTTAGAGCTAGTTAGTGAAGGTCCGGGAGAAAAAGCTTTCCCTGAACTCCTTCTCCAGATAAGTGGGAGCCTCCCATTGGAGAATCCACATTCACCAGCTAATGCCGTCAGGATCTACCTTGCTGTTGGCATCATAGCTTGACACTATCAGGTCAGAATGATATCATAAATGGTGTCATATGTGGGCAATCGAGTTGGAGCCAGAAGTTCGAGAGTGGTTTGAACAATTGCCGCCACAGGCTGTCGCGATTGTGACGTTTAATATCAATCGGCTAGCTCACCAAGGTGCAGCTTTGCGAATGCCACATTCCCGTTCATTAGGTGACGGACTTTTTTAGCTGCGATTTGACATCGAAAGATCATCCCGACGTATCACCTTCTTCTTTCCTGGTGAACGAAGAATAGTCTTATTGACAGTTTTCCGAAAACAACGGCACAACGAACAGACCGAAATAGCTCGGAGTCGTTTAGCAATGAAACGATGTATTGCGGAAGATCACAATGCGCATGAGTAGATAATGGCATTGCCCAGTAGAAAGGTAGAATATGGAGAGAGTGAGTTGGAGCGAAATTAAAAGCAAGCGGCTTGAAGGAATGACCGCAGCCGAGCTAGATGAATACGAGCGGGCGTACCTTGAAGTTAGCTTGGCGGCAGAAGTTGGAGAAAAAATTAGGGTAGCACGAGAGGCTGCCGGCTTGAGTCAGCGCGAACTAGCTCGGCGAATTGGAACGAGCCAATCGGCTATCAACCGTCTCGAAGCTGGTGGGGTAGGCGCAACCCTAACAACGCTGCAAAGGGTTGCCTCTGCACTATCGCTTCACATCAGCGTCGAACTGCGCCCGTCAGCGTGACTCCCCACCTAAACGTGAAGGGCCGGCAAATTGTGCCATCTAATAGCTAAACACGCTCCTAATGCCACTGACCAATACACACTCATTGCCGCCTACGACCTCTCATACTTGACACCTCCGCTATAGAGCTTTCTTCGGATTCGGCTTTTACCCACATCAATCATCGCGCATGGAGGCACTGAGTATTCCGGCGAAATCTGCCGCGTGTTCCTATTGAAATCTGCCACCCATTCTCGGTGAAATCTGCCACCCCTGAATGGGGCGTGAGG
>JAKBSX010000508.1 GCA_021844725.1 Actinomycetes bacterium
TTGATGTTTCAGATTTACTACGAGCTCAGCTGGTTTTTGTCGTTAGCGCCTTAGATACATATGTTCACGAAGTTGTTCTGGAGAAGATGATCGACATTTACACCGGTGCCAGGAAAGCAAGTAGTCGATTCGGTCAGTTTTCCGTCTCCCTTGGTTCTTTGCCCAGTAATTCCATAGGCAACAACGGTTCTAGTTGGCTCGAAGTCGAGATAAAGCAAAAGCACAAGTGGAGTTCATTTCAGCATCCTGATAAAATTTCTGACGCTATTCATCTCGTCTCGGATCTTTCTCTCTGGGTTGAAGTCGGTCGCAAAATGGGCATGGCAACCGCGGACGTCAAGACAGAACTTGGTTTGATAGTTGATAGGAGGAACAAAATATCGCATGAAGCCGACATTAACCCTACAGTTCCTGGTGAGCGGTGGAGCATTGATGCCCAATCGGTTGAACAAGCTGTTAGGTTTGTCGAATGTGTTGTCGAATCGATTGATGATATTCTCAATTGACCTTATGATTTGCACAACTATTCTGTTCGATTATTGTGTTTTGGCCCATTTCTATCGATCGCTATATGATAATTATGCAGTTACATTTAAGAAATTATGCGGTTTTTGTTTGACACAATCGAGTAGTGTGATAAAAATTCATAAAAACAATCTTCTTCTGAGGGTGTCATACATTTATGCAGAAAACAAACCTTGCTGCAATCGATTTGATTAGAAGCTGCGAAAGAGAGAATTTCGCTCTCCCTTTTTTTCAAAGAGATTATGTTTGGGAAAAGAAGGATATAACCGCCTTCTTGGACAGCATGTCTCGATGCTGGCCCGTCGGATCGATTATCTTTTGGAATAAACCAGGACTTCATGGAAGGAAATTCGGATCTCTTCGGGGGAATCCCAAAGAAATAGTCACCGATATGCTCGTCTTGGATGGGCAGCAACGAATCACTACTCTCTTGCTACTTTTTAAAGATGGGAAGATTGACCTTAATGGAACCTACGGGAAGACTACCCCATTTTACTTCTTTTTCGATCTGGAGGCGATTGAATTCATTGCTAGTGCAAATGACAAGCTAGACTCTGGACGATTTATAGATGTTGAGAGCATTCTTCGGAGTCGCGTAGATTGGAGAAACGTCGCTAAGAAGTATCGAATAACGAGAAATCAGAGATTGACATTACAGAACTTACGCTCATTGCCTGAGTACGTGTTTCCTGCCGTCTACACGTCTGTGACTACAGATGAAGATGCCATTGATATATTTAACAGAGTCAATACAACTGGTAAGAGAGTTGACAAGACAGAACTGGCATTCGCCCTATTGCGAGACAAAGAGCATGACGTATCAAGGAAAATCGCTACTTTCCAAGCTGAATGGGTCAGGGAAGGCTTCGATTTGACCCCAAAGACGCTTATCAATTCCTTCCTTATAATCAAAAATATCAATGATGAAAACTATTATGTAAGAACAAGGAACGCCGACTCTCAGATTAGAGATTACCTTTCACACAATCCCAGAATTGCGGCGGACTGGAAAAACGTATTCAAAAGAATTAATGACGCACTCGCATTCCTGAGGCAAGTGGGCTTTGACTCAGATCAATTCATTCCATCGGAAAACGCAATTGCAGCATTAGCGGGATTCTTCGAAGTGAATGACATCAAGCAACACGAACTGTCTACAATGAAAAGGAACAGTTTGAAGAGGTGGCTCTTCCGCACCTTACTCTTTGGCCGCTATACCTATACAACTAACTTCGAGAAAGACCTCAGGTCTCTTAAAGTTAAACGAAGACTGCCTGAACCTAAAATCAAAGGAGAGAAAATTTCAGATGATGGTCTGATTGCGCTAATGTACGTGTTGGGCCGTTCGAAGCATATGACTGACTACTGGGGCGATGAAATAGCTTGGATTCCTACAGCGAGGGCAAGACACATTATACATATAGACCACATTTATCCACGTTCCAGACTGACAAAAGATCCAATTCTGAGCCTAGCGAGCAAGGAATCATATTCAGTCGTCGATGACATAGGCAACAAAGCTTTTGCAATAGGTCAGTCAAACACATCAAAAAATAAGAAATTCCCCGGAGAGGAAGGTAGGATCGCAGGGCAATGGATGGAGAGACTTCAACTTTTGAGTGAATCAGACTACAATCAGATGTGTAAATCAGCTTACTCTCTGAAAAGTAATTGGAGGGTTATTCGCGGCTTTGTTCAAGAGAGACATAAAAGGATTCTCAGGGAAGTGAGGCGTGAAATCAAGTAACAATCAGTCAACTGTCTTTTTCTGAAATTCCGACAACTTGTATCGATCCCTTTTTGCTAAGGATGTAGGGCAGAACATTCGAAATCTGAGTCACAATGACTTTTTCTCAATTGTTTTAACCTCATGTACTTTGTATATTTCAGAGGAAGCTTCATGCTGTCCCATCAAATTGAGCTTACGAAGGGAGTAGAATGATGTGCCCATAAATCCAGCGTCAGTTATAATAAGTGGCAGCTTCCACGATATCTCCTCAACCAACAAACCTACAGCTTGCCAATGTCCCTCATGCCCGGTTATGAAAATCATAAGCGACATTGTGAACAAACAGATGTGTAATGACTGGCAAGAAAGCCTGTACAAGAAAGAATTAAAGATGATAGAAAATTATGTTAGACGAAATGGCGAATCGATGCTTAGTTGCACTTCATTAGATTGGTTATTGAAAGTCATAAGGAACGATGAGAAGTTTGGCAGTGAAATGGCGTTCATAAAAGAGAGCGGTGGCTTAATCCATTCGGCGAAAACCATGAGGGTGCGAGCAGTTCACCCTGTAAAACTGCTTGTGAGAAGGGACCATATCATAGGCCATCTGAGACAACTGGTCACAATCTGGGAAGCAAAGGATAAAATTTCTGAAAGACTGGCTAACGGGAAGATAGGCTGGCATTAATGAAACCGGTTAACGAAACAACATTCCCTCACCTATTCAAATTTACAACAAACTCTGTACATTACCGAAGCAGTTATGGGCCACTATTTTTTTGATTTGACTGGTTCGACAACGATGGCAAGTTTGTTGTCCCTTGCCTCAATCTTCCATCTTAGCCTGTCTCCCTCAGTGAGAGCAAATTGTTTTACTATCCACATCGGCACTGTTGTCCTAAGAGACCAACTGTTAGTTTGCGCTATTGAGAGTGTGGTAAGGTCTGCTTCTTTGTTTTTCACTTAAACCACATAGACCTCTTTTGTAGATAATACAATCGATAATTCAAATTATCAATAAGTTTAAGTACTTAGGTATGCTCATAGATAATTATATAGGTTGGTATCAAAGTGGACCTGAGATGCGGATGCTGTGGTGGCGAATTGAGCTGGGCAGAGTGGGGTGTTCTCCAGAAGGCTCCAAAGAATGGTCCCTTCTCACAAGCAGTTTTACAGGGTGAACTGCTCGCACCCTCATGGTTTTCGCCGAATGGATTAAGCCACCGCTCTCTTTTATGAACGCCATTTCACTGCCAAACTTCTCATCGTTCCT
>JAKBSX010000509.1 GCA_021844725.1 Actinomycetes bacterium
CCCAATGTTCCATTGGGATTATGGTTAAAATTGCAACTGCCCCTCCACCCCAGAATATAGGGGCAGTATTATCGTTGCCCTGGAATATTGCAACTAAATGCTTCCCGATACTTTCTTGGTACAGGTCTTTGAAGTTAGGGTTAGATTTAGATTCTGAAATCATATCCTGTCAGGCTTTAAAATTATTTGTTTTTAGTTTGGAGGTGCTAATCGAAGTTAATATTGTCTGCCGACTAGATTCGATCAATGAAACGCGTGGAGAATTCTGTAGCTTGAGGATACCTATTTTAGTAGCTTTATAAAACTAACCGACTTGGATCTTCCAACTTACTATTCGGCCTGGATCGACCAGCTCTCGTATCCAAAGCAGCGCTTCAGCAACCACGTCATCCTGGTCAAAAAATTCAATAATTATAGGAAGGTGTGCGTTTATATGGATGAGGTCAGCTGAATGGACAACCCCGTGGCTTCCAAAGCCGGCGATTCCTCTGAATTGAGTTACTCCCATTACTTTGTGTTCCTGATGGAGTCGGTTGAATATTTCATCGGTCAGTGAGTGATGCCGTTTTCGCTCACCTTCGGTGATGTAGATTCTGACCATTGTCATTTCAGACATTCACATTCCCTACCTTTGAGCTAACCATACACCAAGAACGACTGCTGATAGACCCAGAACAATCGACAAAACTATGTACAGCCCGCCCTTGACCAGATGTCCTGTCTGGAACAGGCTGTAAGCCTCTATAGAAAAGGTGGAAAATGTGGTGTAGGACCCGAGTCCTCCAGTAAGAATTCCAGCTCTTACAGCGCCTGAGATTCTCAATTTTTCTAGAGTCAGTGTGAAAAGCAGACCCATCAGGAATGCGCCAAGCACATTTATCGAGAGCGTTGCCAAAGGAAACGATTTACCAAAGATATTTTGTACCAGAATGGTTTGTCCGTATCTGGCCCAAGCGCCAAGAATTCCAAAAAGTGCGATGTAGAAAAGTGTCAGTTTTCTCTCCTTAAAAGCTTACGAATAAAACATAGTCGCATCGAATTTAAATCACCATTCGAGGCGCATATTAGATGGCCAAGTTCAAGGAATTTGCAGAACCCTCATCGTAGAGTCGTGTGCCGGTTTTTATAAAAAATAAAAAAACAGAACCGCGCCGATCACCAGGGAATAAATAGCAAATGGGTAGAGATTGTTGGTCTTGAAGTAGCGTACCAGGTAGGAGACAGAAAAATATGCAGCTATAAATGCCGCGATAGCGCCAACCAGTATTTGCGGCCTAACTCCAGAGCCAGCAGAACCAAAAAGTGATGGAAGCTTATAAAGGCCGGCAGCCAAGATGATTGGGGTGGCTAAAAGAAATGAGAACCGCGCCGAGTCCTCATGGTCCATACCTCTGACCAGTCCCGCAACCATAGTTATCCCTGAACGCGAAATTCCAGCTAAGAGAGCAAAAACCTGAGCGATTCCGATAACTCCAGCTTCTTTGAATTCAAGCGAAGCCAATTGGCGGTGTCCATTTCGAAGCATACGTGAGGTAGATTTAGCGTGCAGTCTCTTTGGTTTTTGTTGGGATTGCTGTCTTTTTCGTTCTCCAACCACAAGTATCAAGCCGTTGATGAAAAGGAAAATAGATGCTGCCAACGGTTTGGCAAATAAAGTTCTAAACAGATGTTCAAATATAAGCCCCATGATTCCAGCTGGAATGGTGGCAACCACCAGTAACCATCCCAGTCGTTGTACCGGGGTGTCGATCTTTCGGGTAACGAATGTTTGTAGAATACCTTTAATTATTTCCACCCAGTCTTTTCGGAAATACACAAAAAGAGCAGCTGCAGTTGCCACATGAAGTCCCACTAGGAACGCTAGGAAGAAAGATTTATTTACGGACTGTGCTTTGACGATCTCGGTCCAGCCGAGAAGTTGTGGCAGTATTACCGAATGCCCAAGACTCGATATAGGGAATAACTCTGTTATTCCCTGAAGCAATCCCATGATGATCGCCTGGAAAAACGTCATCAATTCGGTATTGGCGTGCACTTACTCACTCCTAATTTATAAATCGCACGGGTGGCGTGTTGTGCGTACCGCCAACTTCGGGAAGTATAGTTGCCCATAGGTCCGTTAGTTCAGTTTTAGATTTGAGGTATTTGTTGGAAGGTCTTGAGGTTAATATCTCCTACAATGTCGCGTAGACAAATTGGAGAGGTGCCAGAGTGGTCGAATGGGTCTCACTGCTAATGAGTTGACCTGGGAAACCGGGTCCGAGGGTTCAAATCCCTCCCTCTCCGCTGATTTTATTTTGTTTTTGGTTGTTCGCTAGAGACTGAAAAGCCTATTTAGCTGAGTTGTTGGTAAATTCCGCTTGATAGATTAATCTCCGGTCTTACAAGATATTCGACTCGTTCTGGAGACTTAGACAACCAGTCCGGCTAGTTGTCGCAAGGGGGCTTCGTAGGCCTCTCCATACGTGGGAAATGCGTGAACCAGATCTGCCCAAATCTCCAGTGGTATCCGGGCCCGGATAGCCAGTGCCGCTTCTCCGATTATTTCGTCGACTCCAGCACCAATTGCTGCTGCTCCAATCAGGGTGTTGCTTTTGGCATCTGCGATTAATGATAACTTTCCGGTGCTGGTGCCGTCAGTTGCCGCCCTGGCTGTTTCAGATAGTGACATAGTTGCAGTCTTAATCTCAATATTCTGCTGTTTGGCCATTTCGGAGGTCAGTCCTACCGCGACTGCGGGTGGATCTGTATAGACACCCCTGGGAATGGCGCGGTAATCGGCCTCCAGGTTCTGCCCCTTAAGGTTGGCTGCTATTATTCGCCCCTGATAATTAGCGGTGTGAGTAAATGGAGCCACTCCAGTCACATCTCCCGCGGCCCAAACGTTGTCAACTCCGATTACCCTGCAGCTGCTATCAATATCAATCCCTTTTGCATCCGGGGTAATACCGAGATTTTCGAGACCGATCCCATCCACGTTTGGAGTTCTGCCGGCCGCAATCAAGACCTGTTCCGCTTCGATGCCATTTCCACCACTGAGCTCAATCTGAGCGCCCATTTCAGTCCTGACTGCTCTCTTGACTTCAGTACCTACCTGGACATCAATACCCATGGAACTGAAGCTTTGGGCAAGAATTTCTCCTAAAAATGGCTCTTCCTTTGGTAAGAGATGGGGAGCCATCTCGATCAGTGTGACTTTGGTTCCATAGGTGGCATAGACCTGTGCAAGTTCACATCCGACAGCTCCTCCACCTAAAATCGCCAGGGATTGCGGCAGTTTGTTTGAGCTTAAAGCCTGGTCACTTGTCCAGACGGGAACCGAATCAAGTCCAGGAATTGGTGGACTTGATGCTGAAGATCCCGTTCCTATGATCAGTTGGTGATAGCCGATTACCACTTCCTCTCCGGAAGGCCGAGTGACTTTGACTCTTCCGGGGCCCAGAATGAATCCTTTACCTCGGAACAGGGTTGCTCCGCTGCGTTTTAGAGCATCGGCATTACTGGAGATTAATCTATCAA
>JAKBSX010000510.1 GCA_021844725.1 Actinomycetes bacterium
AATCCAACAGGCTGAAATCAGTACATGATGACGCAATTTGTTAGTGAAGGACGGTATTGAGGTCAGAAATTAAGAATCATAAGTTCTAAAGTTCCCGGTGTTATCCGCTTGGACATGCTCGAGGGTCCCAGGGTTGAAGCGGATTCACCGACTGCGTTGCGGGCAGGGTTATAGGAGCTGTGGTGGCTTGAGTTGTGGAACTTCCACCTTTAGATGCGGCGCTGCTTGAGCTGGTTGCTTGGCTTGATGACGCGGTTACCGGTGGAGCCACGGTAAGGGTTGTTCCGGTGACAAGTTGAACCGGAGGGCCACTTGTAGTTGCAAGGTTGCCCATAATTATTGCTCCGGAAAGGCTGTTCCTGAGTACCCGTGCTTGCGCTAAATATCCAGGACGGTACCTAATTATGGTTTCGAGATTATTGCCCAGCACCTTGGTATTTCCGGTTGAATTAATCGTGAATCCGTCGGCTTTCAGTGCGGTTGCTACTTTGGCCGCTTGCAGATACTGTCCTGTGCCGTTCAGAACTGAAATTGAAAAACTGGATTTGCTTATATTGGGTTGGGGTATACTCAGGTACTTATTTACGACGCTGAGATCCTGGGGTTCGGCAGGAAAGACCACGTCGCCATAGTTGGCTCCGTTGTACACATAGTTGTTCACAAGAGCCACTGGAAGCGTAGCAGTTGGGATGGTATTTGGATTCAGATGTCGGAATTTGCTGGCTATCGACACCATGTCACCAAGACTGAATCCTGAATCGACCTTCAGCTGAGGTACAACCGATGAGAGGATTGCATTCAGGGTCAGTGGATTCGATATACCTTTTTGTTTTACCGAGGCAAATAATACCCTCATAAATTCGTGGTCTCGACGGATTCTGGAAAGGTCACCCAGCGGGTCCTCCACCCATGTTCCTGAAGCAGTTTTATAGTAGAGGTGACGTGCCCGAACCACCTGAAGGGCCTGGGTGCCATTCAGGTAATGACATCCAGTGGTTTGAACGTTAAGTCCTGAGTAGGCGTCTTTCACTGGATACGGGAAGTACATATGCAGGCCGCCCAGGGTATTGACGATGCTCTGGAAGGAGTCGAAATTGACTTCGACGTAATGTGAGATGCTGATTCCCAGATCCTGTTCGACCGTTTTTACCAGTTGGCTGGGTCCCTGATTTAGAGCCGAGTCAACCCGGTTGGAAAGAGTGCTCCCCGGTATTGGCATGAACAGGTCTCTGGGAATCGACACCAGTGAAGCCTGCCCGGTAGCTGGATCTAGGTGAAGTATCATAGTGACATCGCTTCGGGCGCCACCAACTTGTTGCGCTGTACCAAAGGCTGCAGCCTGCTTACCATTAAGTACCGCTCTGGAGTTCGATCCCACGATCAAAATGTTCATAGGTTGGTTGGCCTGAGGGGTGGTGAGGTTGCCTACCGTGAGTTTCTTTATCTGTCCGTATCTAAATCTTGCGTATCCGTAACCTACTGCTCCTATTAAAATCAGTACTCCCACGAAGATTATGGCTGAATTTCTTACTCGATGTCGGCGAGCCCTATATCGCTTTTTTGAATGCCTTGGTCTTCGGCTCACTGGCGAGTCTGCCGCATTGCTGCCACTGTTTGGCTCAACTGGAAATGTCACTGCTGTATTCCCCTAAAAATGTTTAGTTTTATTCTCGACTGCAAGGCGAGGCCTGAAGTTCTCGTTATAGACTACTAGAGGCTAGTGCCGTCAAGTGAGTCCAGTGAGGCTCATACGGAATTAGGAGGAAATTTGCCGCCCCAAGATGGGTCAGTTTCAGGTTATTCTTATTCAGTAAAAGCCATTGTCATGGGCAGTATCGATATCGACAGGGCGATTCGTCGTATAGCTCATGAAATTATTGAAAGAAACAGGGAAAATAGCGATTTAGTGATTGTAGGCCTGCAAAAGGGCGGAGTCTGGATCGCTGAGAGGCTATTCCGATCACTAGGTGAAATCTCGCCTGGCACTTATTTTTTGGGTTCCTTGGATATCTCTCTCTATAGAGACGATCATGCCATAAGACCTCTTATTGAAAGCTCTTCTACCGACGTCTCGGTTTCCGTTCAAGGAAAAACTGTGATTTTGGTAGATGATGTGATTTTTACCGGTCGCACAGTGCGCGCAGCGCTGGAGGCAATACTGGATTTTGGCCGTCCCAGGGCAATTCAACTTGCGGTAATGATCGACCGGGGTCACAGGGAGTTGCCAATCCGTCCTGATTATGTTGGGAAAAATCTACCCACCTCCAGCTACGAGTTGGTTGAAGTTACCCCTGAGGGAGTATCGATATTAGTAGGGGAGGATGATGAGTCGTAGCCTGATCTCGATTTCAGACTTGACTGACGCCGAGATTGAAAAAATACTGGATCTCTCCAAAGTGTTTGCCGAGGTGAATTCTCGGGAGATTCCGAAGGTGCCTGCCTTGAAGGGTAAGACGGTGGCCACCCTGTTTTTTGAAAATTCGACAAGGACCAGACTTTCTTTTGAGCTTGCTGCAAGCCGTCTTAGTGCCGACGTGATTACCTTTTCAGTTGCCGGTTCTTCTGTCGCCAAAGGGGAGTCGCTTAGAGACACTGCGGAGACAATTGAATCGCTTGGAGCGGATCTGATTGTCATGCGGCACCCTTCTTCAGGATCAGTGAAGCTGGTTTCAGAATGGCTCAGGGTTCCGATGGTAAATGCTGGTGACGGGGCTTTTCAACACCCCACCCAAGGGTTGCTGGACGCGGTCACCCTTATTGAACATTTCAAATCAGAGAACAATCTAAACGGAGTCAGAATTGGGATAATCGGCGACGTCATACATTCAAGGGTCGCCCGCTCCAATATTCAGCTGATGAGCAGGCTGGGCGCAGAAGTTGTGTTAGTTGGACCGCCAGCTTTTTTACCCAGTGACATATCCGCTTGGCCTGTGAAGGTTAGTTATTCACTGGATGAGGTTTTGCCAGAACTTGACGTTCTGTATCTTCTGAGAATACAGAGTGAGAGATTCAGCGACGCGGTTCTCCCGTCTTTGGCGGATTTCTCCAGTTCATATTTACTGAGCCGGGATAGGCTCAAACGCGCCCGCAAAGATGCGGTGGTTATGCATCCAGGTCCGGTGATTCGAGGTGTAGAGATAGCTCACGAAATCGTAGATTCCGAGCGTTCTTTGATTCGCAGGCAGGTCGAGAACGGGGTACCGGTGAGAATGGCTGTTTTGTACTGGTTACTCGCAGCAAATGAGGGAAAGTTGGATCCGGCGTGGTAGCAGGTAAGGGCAAGTTTGTAATCCGGGGTGGAAAAGTCGTTGACCAGTTGGGTGTACGACAGGCTGACCTCTTGGTTGACCAGGGCCAGATAGTTTTTAGCGGAACTAATGTTGACGCACCTTCCGACTTTGAACAGATAGATGCCAGTGGTTGCGTGGTTGCTCCTGGTTTTGTCGATCTGCATTGCCATCTAAGGGAACCTGGTCAAGCTGGGTCCGAGACAATTATCAGTGGCAGTGAGGCTG
>JAKBSX010000511.1 GCA_021844725.1 Actinomycetes bacterium
TTTCTTCTCTGTTTGGAGGTTCTGGTGGAGGCGATGCAAGGTTCGCGCAGGGGGGTGCCCCAACTATTCCGCAATCGATACCTGACATCGATTCGATTGTGTTAAATCTGACGACGAGAAGTAAGCAGTGATTCTCAAAAAGCATTTAGGGCGTAGAATTAAAGATGGATAGTTCGATTGAGGAAAAGTGGCAAAAGCGATGGGAGTCAGACAAGGTATTCCAAGTCGAGCCCGATCAAACAAAAGAGAAGAAATTCGTAACTTTTCCTTATCCGTACATGAATGGTCCGCTGCACATTGGTCATGCGTTTACATCAGCACGAGTAGATGTCTATGCTAGATTCAAAAGAATGCAAGGATACAACGTACTTTTTCCTTGGGCTTGGCACTGGACCGGGCAACCCATAGTCGCTGCGGCTGAGCGACTATCTAAACAGGATCCTGCTATGGTGCATGAATTTGTGGAAATAGATGGCATTCCAAAATCGGAGCTCCATAAATTCTACGATCCAAAATACATGGCACAATACTACACTGATTCAGGCAGAGAAGCGTTGAAACGTCTCGGACTTTCAATAGACTGGAGACGAGAGTTCCACACCACCGATCTCGAGCCTACTTTCAACAAATTTGTACTTTGGCAATACAACAAGCTGCGAGAGCAGGGTTATGTCACAAAGGGTACGCATCCTGTCGTGTGGTGTCCGCGCGATCAGAGTCCCACCGGAGATCACGACAGAGTGGCTGGCGAAGGAGTGACATGGGAAGAATTCACACTTGTATTTTTCACCATGGCTGAGGGGCAGTTCAAAGGTTCGATACTTCCTGCTGCGACCTTCCGGCCCGAGACTATATTCGGCGTCACGAATCTCTGGATAAACCCGGATTCAGAGTATGTAGAACTGGAAATAGATGGTAGCGCTCGATGGATAGTAAGCGAGCCTACAGTCGCAAAGCTCAAGGATCAGCTTCATGCAGTAAAACCCATCCGAAAAATATCTGGTTCTTCTCTGATTGGAACAAAAGTGATGCATCCTCTGGAAACTGAGAGGTCTCTTCCAATTTTTCCGGCTGGATTCGTGGATCCAAAGAATGGAACCGGAGTCGTGTATAGCGTTCCTGCTCACGCGCCGATGGATTTCGTAGCTCTTAGGGACTTGCGCCAAGACCAGTCATTACTAGATAAATTCTCGCTGGACCAAGAAAATGTGAATTCAATCAAACCAATTTCATTGATCACCCTTCCGGGTATGGGGGATTTCCCCGCGATAGAAATTGTTGAGAGCATGGGGATTAGGGACCAGCATGATGAGAGGATCAATGAAGCAACAAATGAAATTTACAAGAAAGAGTTTCATCAAGGGGTACTCAAGAAAGTCGCTAAGAGTTTCGAGTTTAAGAAAGTCTCCGAAGTCAAGCCGCTAATAATAGAGGAACTGAAGAAGAGAGGTCTATCAAGCTCGCTATACGATCTTCCAGAGAAAGTGGTATGTCGATGTCTAACAGAATGCACTGTCAAAATCCTTGAGGATCAATGGTTCCTGAAGTATTCGGATCCCGATTGGAAGAAAAAGGCGCACGAGTGCGTAGATCGCGCTGCAATATACCCCGAAACTGCAAGGCAGTGGTTTCACGATGTGATCGATTGGATGAAAGATTGGCCCTGCGCCAGGCGAGTTGGGCTAGGTACACCACTGCCGTGGGCGCCGGGTTGGATCGTAGAGACTTTGAGCGACTCGACAATTTATATGAGCTTTTACACAATACGTGAGACGATCTCGAGCCTCGGCCTTAAAGCAGAATCTCTCACAGATGCTTTCTTTGACTATGTTTTCCTCGGGGTAGGGGAAACTGCTCGTGTTGCAAAGGAATCCGGGATCTCACAAGACGCCATTGCTCACATGAGAAGTGAGTTCCTTTACTGGTACCCTGTTAACCTTCGTAATTCTGCAAAGGAATTGATTCCGAACCACTTAACTTTCTTCATCTTTCAACACGTGGCATTCTTTCCAAAGGATCTTTGGCCAACCGCAATCTCTGCGAATGGTATGATGATGGTAGACGGAGTAAAGATGAGCAAGAGCAAAGGGAATGTCATCACTTTGACGAATGCTCTAAACGAATATTGCGCGGATCCATTACGCGCTACACTCATCAGTGGAGCAGAAGGGATGGACGATCTCGATTGGCGCGACAAAAATGCGAGAGATCTAAAGTCCAAGATAGAGTCGCTTCCTGGATTTGTTTCAAACCTGGAAGCTTCAGCGAATCCTGACGACAATTCAAGGACGCTGGTCGAACTTTGGCTCGAAAGCCAAGCGCAAAAACACATCGCTAATGCGACTTCATATCTTGAAGTCATGAAGACGAAGAGCGCTTTCCAAGAGGTTTTCTTTTCCTTCTGGAATGACATTAGGCACTACCTTTCAAGAACCAATGCGAGGCCCAAATGGCTCATTGAGTATGTAAACGACACTTTTGTTGCTCTTCTAGTTCCATTCATTCCGTATACCTGTGAACAGATTGGAGAGTCCAGAGGCCGGAGCAGACTTGCATCATTGGAAAATCTGCCTGTCGTCAGTGAAAATAGGATGCATCCAGAGTCGGAGATTGGAGAACAGCTTGTAACTAGGTTAATCGAAGATACTCAGAAGATAATGAAATTACTTCCCGCAAAGGCACACATGGTGCACATTTACTCCGCTACGGATTGGTCCTACAAAATGCTAAAGCTTGCAATTCTGGCTCGTAGTAGGAAGGAAAAAATCTCGACGACGCTTCAGACCTTCTTTCAGGAGAATCCCGAAGTACCAAAGAAAGCTGCCGCAGACGCTTTGCCACGAATAAACTCGCTCATAAATGAACTCGGAGATGACTTCGTGAAGACCTCTTTAATTGGATTTGATCGAATCAACGAAGTAGAGTCTTACTTTGAATCTTCTGATTATTTGAAGAAGGTTCTGGATACTGATCTCGTCATCCATCGTGCCGGTGAGGAAAATGTGTATGATCCAAAAGGCAAATCAAAGTACGCACTACCGTTCAAGCCTGCTCTCTTCATCGAATAGCCTGCGGTTGTTCCTTGTATACATGTACAGATACTGTTGGGCATAGCCTGCATACTTTCCAAAGTGTCTACGCATTATGTTGCCAGCTTCGAAATATCTTGACCCGCTAAAGCTTATTTTCCCATTGGGGAATAGATCCTGGACTAGTTCAAAGTAATATTGTGAAATACAACGATTCATCCATACATCCATCGGAAACGCTTCTGATTTTGCCATAGAAAACAGCATGACGCAATCTGCAACTTTAGGGCCGACTCCAAAAGTGATATGCGATTCTGAACTTATCAGTTCGGCCCTTGCCTTTTCATAAGGGAGTTTGCGAATGTATTGAAGGTCTAGTTCTCCGCTTTCTACCTTCTTAGCGATGTGTTGTATGTACTTCCATCTGAACCCTACTTTGCACTCGATTAGTTGAGATTTCTCAGCTCTTGCGAGTGAGA
>JAKBSX010000512.1 GCA_021844725.1 Actinomycetes bacterium
TGTCCCAAGACGAGGTGGCGTCAATATAGTTGGTAGTTTCAATCAATGTTCTATCTATGGAGAGGTGGCACGAAGTCTTGCTAATTCTCTCTCCAGGGACGGAACTGAGATATCCACCCTAAGCTATGGCAGCGACGGTATTTCGAGTCAAGTTGAATGGCAGCCTTTTGGTGCTCAGAATCTTCCGTTCGATACCAGTATCATGGTATTACCGCCAGCACAACTGTCCGATTTCGCTCTTGACTTTGGCGTGGAAGCTTTTGAAGGACGTTATATGGTGGGATATTGGTGTTGGGATTACGACCGACCTTCTGAGAATATGGCCTTGTCTTCTAAGATGTTGCACGAGATATGGACACCCTCGTCATTTAGCTCAAATGCCATACGCCAGGTAAGTGATCGTCAAATTTATCGCATGCTACTTCCCGTAGAAGTGTCTAAGTCAATAGATGATTTGGCCCAAGATATCTCTAAAGTTACCTTTTTGGCGCATGTAGATTTTTCGGAGGGAGTCGAGCGTCAGAATCCAGTCGGCGTCATAGAAGCCTACAAGTCGGCTTTTCGCGAAGATGAAATGACCTGCCTACTCATAGGTCATAGGCATAGTTCCAAGTATTTGGACGAAGTCAAAGTTCTTCACCACATCATTTCCAACCGGAAAGACATTTTTTTGATAGATGAAGATATTGAGGGCGAGAACGCGATATTTGACAGGTTGGATGGTAGCTACGGTTGCTACGTATCACTGCATAGGTCAGAAGGTACGGGGATTTATTTAGCAAAAGCTATGGGTTATGGCATTCCAGTCGTTGCTACTGACTTTTCCTGTAGCTCGGAATTGCAGAGTTCTAAAGACTGTTTTTTGGTGTCGTTTTCAATTGTAATGGTTCCGGAGCAGGAGGGATCCAGCATAAAGGGTGGGCGTTGGGCGGATCCAAATCAGGCAGATGCGCTTAGATATTTACGGCTAGTTGTTGAACAGCCGAAGCTGGCAAGATTGAGGGCTCGCAGAGCCCAAGAACGTTACAGTCGACAGTTCGATCCGGTCCGGGCCGCCAAATCAATCAGCAACCGACTACGCTTGATTGAGAATTCTCGTCATGGAGCCATTGCTCACTGACGGTGAAGTTACGAGAATCCCTGGCAAATGTTTCCCCACCTCTCAATTCTGGATGCATTTGGGACGTAGATCAGTGTGGAGCAAGGAAGCTTCAACTTCCGATGGGAAGTTTTTATGTCAGCAGGAGGACAATCTAAATGTCAGGATTGCTTATCAACTACAACGGCGCTGCCGTAGCTTAGGGTGGATATCTCAGTTCCGTCCCTGGAGAGAGAATTAGCAAGACTTCGTGCCACCTCTCCATAGATAGAACATTGATTGAAACTACCAACTATATTGACGCCACCTCGTCTTGGGACAGTCGAAATAGCTAAACGCTTAATTTGCACAGATTCTGAAGTTGAAATTTTATTCTTGACGGGGATTTTGTCCCAAGTATCACCATTTGAAGTTGGGTTTTCCCTGTGCTCCGCCTTTATCAGGCTAGGGGCGATGCGCTCTACCTCCCCAAGTGCTTCACACTTTTGATCTTCACTAAGCTCTGAGAGCGAATTTTGAAAGGCCCTCACCACTGAATAATCGCCAAAACTACCAAACGCTGCGGCACAGGCAAGAATACGGACCCGAGGATCCACTGTCTCATCATGCGCCATTGAGGCCAAAGGACATTGGGTACCAAGTCCCTGTCGACGAAGTCTCGCCGACCATACCAGCGCTCTTGCGACTGGCAACTTGGGAGCTATACGCGCCGCAGCTGCAAGCGGCTCCAGCCTGCCAGAAAATCTCTCCCATATGCCTTCTAGGATTGCATCTGAAATTTCCGGAGGTTGTTTAAGGAGCCTTCCAAGTATTGGCTTGAGATCAGAAACTTGCATTGCCTCAGCGATCGCCTTTGGAGATTTGCCAGCTTTTAGCACCCAAAGCGTCAATTCACCTAAATCGGCTTCCAAAATGCCTTCAGATCTAATTGCATCAAGAATCACCTGCGAAGCTTCATCGAATCGTCCGATTGAAGCCAACGCCTCACCTTTGATGCCAGCCAACATGTGAGCTCCATACTCCATGCCTTCGTCATCACGAGCAAGTAGTGGAACTTTGTCAAGTAAAGCCAATCCTCTTTCTGTATCACCCATAGAAATTCGTACTCTACCCTCAGCAATATCCGCCGCGATCTTGACCTTAGATATCTCACGCAAATACTCAACCTGCTCCAAAGATTCATCAAATCGTCCAAGCCTTGCCAAAATGTAGATCAAATTCTTAACTGCAAGACGCTTCGTAATCGGTTCTGCTGAAATTGAGGCAGCTTCTGTAAGCGCTTCAATGGCCTCGTCACTTCTTCCCGCAGATTCAAGTGCTCTACCATAGTTCATTAGAGCATATGGTTTGCTAATACCGTCATCCTTCAGGGACAATTCCGCTATCTTGAGATTTCGCTCAGATTTATTTTTACCGTCAAAAATCTCTGCCGCATAACCGTAATGAATAATCCGGGCACCGCTCAAATACCCGACTGTTAGCTTTCTACCACTTAAATCAGCGGCGACCACCTGCTCGTGAAGACGGTGCTTCCAGATCCCGGATGATCTCTTGAAAAGCCTTATCGCTGTATGTACGCTATGAGCATTGCCTGCACCATGCAAATTCTCGATTGAAACAAGAAACGCTTCAATTTCAGAATTCCGATCCGCGAGTCGATTTCTAACTGACTGAAAATCACCGAGAAAACGTTCGTCTGCATCAAGTGACAAAACCCAAATCCCGGACGCTTCTGCAAGAGCTGCGTTTCTTGCGCGCGCAAATGAGTTGTCCCAATATCCCTCGATTACCTTGGCTCCGAAACTGTGAGCTATGCCAACGGTAGAATCTGAAGATCCTGTGTCATAGACGACAATCTCATCAGCAATGTCGACAATCGAGGAAAGACAGCCAGCCAACAAGTCCTCTTCGTCTTTTACTATCAGACATACTGACAACAGACACACTTGAGGCACTTCCTCAATTCCCCATCGCGCCTTGAACCGAGTTCGATCACGAGAACGGAGCTCAACGCTATTATCAGGGATCACAACGTGAAAATCGCGAGACTCCAACCCCACAATGCACCCGTTAGCAATCAAAATTTCACCCTCAATGTTGAACAGTCTCATAAAGAAATCGTCTAGACATGAGTCAAAGGTTTCATAAGAATCGTCGAAGCCGCCTGAACACTCAAGTGTACTGCGCCTAATAGCAACACAAAAGCTATCCAAACGATTTGCGAGAGTGCTTTGACCGGCATGAACCATTCGCCATGCATATGCGAATTCGGACGCCGAACCAAATCCTGCAGAATTGAAAGACTCCAGGTCAATCATTTGATCCTTTGAAGCCAGATTCGATCTTGGCCCAACGGCAAGCACTGAACTATTTTTGAATTGCCAATTTCACCAC
>JAKBSX010000513.1 GCA_021844725.1 Actinomycetes bacterium
CAGAGTTGGCCCTTCAGGGCGAGTGACCCTGCGGTAGGCGTCGTCAAGCGCATCGGGTGGAAGGGCAGGGTTAAACCTTGCAAGCGCATCGCGCAGGCGGGCTTGCAAGATCACCTCGCCATAATCTTCGCGTTCTGCGTTCGGCTCTCCTGGTGCAATGTCAGGTCCGTGCTTGACCAGCCAGCCAGCGCTTTCAAGCCATGCCAGCGCGGCCTGCTCAACTTCATCCTCAAAAAATAACCGCGAGCTCATCTCGCTTCTCTCACCGGTGCTTTATCTTTTGCGCTCTGAGGCGTGTACCACCAAAAATTAAGCGGATTGTTTGGATTCGGAGTTTTCAGTCCTCGAGCACTTTGGAACTGAACTTCCAAAGATTTACTGCGACATAACTGAATCAAGTGACACAAGACAGTAAACCGCTCCACATCAGCATTACTTGAATGAAATTCATCATGGTTTTCAAGCATTGTCTGTTGTCCGGTAGACACTTGATACTGTTCGAACTTTTCACGGGAGAATATAGAAATTCCGGCAAACAAATCAGCCAGTTGAAGCAAAGGTTCTTCGTGGGATTTAACCTGTATTAGCTGCTGAATCGAATATTTAGTTTGATCTAGTTTTTTTTCACCCGTTATCAGCCGAATCTGAGAAGGGGGCTTTCCACCAGTATGCTGCAAAGAGGTTTTCAACCTCTCCCATGGTATTGCAGAGTTTTCGTCAGGGCAAATCTTCCAAACAGAGCCATAAGGCCATCTTCTGCTCAACACAACGTTAAGAAGATGATAATACATTCTTTGCAAATTTTCCAAGTCGTCGCGTCCGATAACCTTATGCCTTCTATCCTCAATGTCCCAAATAACAACGTCTATCCGCAATAAGTGACTACAGACATACTTAACCGCGAAATTGATCATTTTTATGGCACCAAACCGATACTTTGCATTCTTTAACCTTTCCCATTTAAATTCCCGTATTTCAGACTCCTCAATCTGAGTTTTTAGAAGATTGACAAGATGGTGGTAGTCCTTTATAGCGAGTGTGACCAGGGCAATAGATCGATATCTTCCCACATTGTAACGGCTGTCGTCCAAATATCCTATGTGGCTAAGTTGCCCGGAGCTTTTGCTAGGCGACGTCGTCATTTGAGTGTGGAGATTACGAATTAACATGTGCTTCAGCTAAGAGCAAATTCGTGCCAAAGTAGAGAGGGGAAACCATTACCAGCCAAAGATTCTGAGCAAAATTAGGGGCTGACATCGTCAATGCTCAGCCTCAATGGAATCGTCTCCGGAGATTTCATCTTCCATTCTCGAATGCTGCCATCCTATGTTTTTACAGATACCATCAATATCTGGGAAAAGTGTGGCTGAATTTATTCCACAGCGGTCTAACATATAACGGATTGCCTCGAAATTCTCGATCGGTATCTTAAGTTTGAGGAGCTTATCAGTGTATTGATCGTTATCATCAAGAGGAATCATCTTTTTCTTTTTCTCTAAGTATTTGTGTGCAGTAAACCATCCCCCCTGTGCAATGATTCTCTTCGTCACGTAGTTGGGTTGAAACACTTTCGTCCGTTCACCATTGAAAGGGCTGGAGGATTTAAGGTCAGGAACCAAATCCTCGCTACCAGGAATGAGCACCCAGACAATTGCAAAGCAAACGGATTCCTTTGGCGGCTTCCGAACTGCGAACCACAACGCTGCCAGGGGATTTATTGTCCAGTCCAACAGCCTCGTCGGCATCCCATGATGCTGAGCAAGTGCCAGCCAGTCCCAGTCGTTTTGAGGGAGATATTCTGAGAAAGGGGGCGCTTGGCGCTTTATATCCTCAAGCATCTTCTTTTCCGCTTTTGGTAAATCATCGCCGGGATGCAAATTAATACGAGCGATTTTGGGAAGCAGCGACCAGTCTTGGCTTTGGCCTCTGAACAAAACTACATCTTCCACTGTTCCGATATTCACTTCAAGATTCGTTTCCAAAAACTTGATATATCCTCTTAACGACTTTATGATTTCTTCGGTCATAGCAGAATACCAGATTGCTTATTGAGAACTTTTTCCGCATCCTTCACGCGGATTTCTCCGGAAAGCAGTTTCGGCAATAGCACATCGCGGATGGCGGCAAGGGTGCGGGATTCAAAGCAGTTTGTTTTAATGGTGTCAAACAGCGGGTTAACTATTTCAAAGTAGGCTGCCAGCACGTCTCTGGAAGGACACAGGAGTTTCAAAGCATTGACGTTATTCTTATTGATATGCTGTTGCGCTCCTCCTGTCTGAGAGGATACGAGCTCTGCGACGTTTTCCTTTACCCAAAAATAGACGAATTCACAGGGAAAGGTGCTTGTACCAGGAACACCGACTACGGATTGGTTCGCGCATGCGGAAATTTCCATAAGACTGACTTGACCCAGGGTTGCACCGGTTATGGCAATGACAGTTGTGCGCTCCGGTAGCATCTTAGTTGCCGAGTTGTTTAATCCATCCTGCGTGATAAATTCGCTGGCTTCGATTATTCTGAATTCGTTTGCCTTACCTGAATTTATCCATGGGATGGTTCCGCCGTCCCAATACTTCGATTCTACCCTTGACGGTGTGCCACCAAGGAGAGTGGTAAGTTCAGCCCCAATGGTTGAAACTCTCCACCCCTCCGGGATTTTGCCCAGTTCGGAATCCACGAGGCGGTCAGGAAAAAGATCCCAGAGATGCACAGGGAGGCCGGGCAGAGATTCCCCCTTGCGCCAACGGCCCTCCATTTTGGCGCGGACAGGATCGAAATCCACAAACCAGGACTTGAAAATGGCGCGAGCCATGGCTTCCAGGGTTTCATTCATCTTGCGGTTCAATTCAATTTTGTCGTCCAGCGTGCCGAGGATGTGCGCGATGGCGCGCTGCTCTGGGAGCGGAGGCAAGCTAACTGGAACTGAGCCAAGTATCTCTTGGCTTAGATTCTGAATTCCTGTTCCTGACCCGAAAGCAGTGAAGCGGCGCCGAAAGAAGGGCGATCTAATCAGATAAGCGGCGAATCCAGGAGATATCTCTGAACTGTTTGGCCGAAAACGAATACAGAAACCGGAGAAAGTCAAAGGACCGGCGGGTTCCCGAACATATAAGGAACGGCCGAGGAGATTGCCGTTTCCATTTGAGCGAATAATGACTACGTCACCATCATGCAAGAGCTGACTTTCGGTGATGTCAATCGCGTTTGGATCCAATTCGTCATAGCCCGAACGAGGCGCGAAGAATCGTTCCCCGAAATCTTTCACCTTCACGACCGCGAGTCCGAGCCCTTCCTGTGACCGATTGAAGTTTACGCCGTTCCTAAAGCTTCCAAGTGCACCGAGTGTAGTTTCTTGCCACTCACCCGCCATGGCCGCGCTCCCCGCCGCTTTGCCTAAACCCAATGCGCCGCTGGCTTTGCGGAGGCGGCGGCGCCATGAGCTGCCGAATGGCATCGAATACCACCTTGAACTGGCCGTC
>JAKBSX010000514.1 GCA_021844725.1 Actinomycetes bacterium
GATCTCTGCAGCTCTCAGAAGGGCGTGTCGGGAAAAGATTTGGAAAATATTCCATTGCCGGAATCGTATCGGGCAGCTTTTGTCAAAAAAGATGAAGTGAACATGTTCGAGGGGATTGATTCAGCCAAAAAAGACCCCCGCCAGTCTTTGCATGTAGACCAAGTACCGGTTCCCGAGCTGGCACCAGATGAAGTTATGGTAGCGGTAATGGCCTCAGCCATTAATTTTAATACCGTCTGGACATCTATATTTGAGCCAATCCCAACATTCGAATTTCTGGCAAGACTCGGAAAATCAAGTTATTGGGGCAAACGGCACGATCTCCCATATCACGTCGTTGGCTCAGACGGATCCGGAGTTATCATAAGGACAGGTTCGGCGGTAAGAAACTGGAAACCCGGCGACAAGATCACAATCCACTGCAATTACGTAGACGACCAGGATCCAACTGCCCACGACGATTCGATGCTGGCGAGTAACCAGAGGATCTGGGGCTTTGAAACAAATTTCGGTGGCCTTGCTGATCTTGCCATCATAAAAGCAAATCAAATCATGCCTAAACCGGCCCATCTGTCTTGGGAAGAAGCCGCAGTGAATGCCCTCACAAACTCCACTTCTTATCGAATGCTCGTATCAAAAAATGGTGCTGCCATGAAACAGGGGGATGTGGTCTTGATATGGGGCGCCAGTGGAGGCTTAGGCGGTTATGCAGTGCAATATGTCCTCAACGGAGGAGGAATTCCTGTTGGTGTTGTTTCGTCCAAAGAAAAGCTTGAACTACTCAATCAGATGGGAGTGGAAGCTGTCATCGACAGAAATGCGCAAGACTATCGATTCTGGAAAGATCAAAGCCAGCAGGATGAAGCAGAGTGGCGTCGCTTTGGAGGAGAGATTCGAAGACTGGTGGGTGAAGACCCTGATATCGTGTTCGAACATCCGGGTCGTCAAACCATGGGAGCTTCGGTTTTTGTGGCGAAAAGAGGTGGCCTGATAATGACTTGTGCAGCTACGTCCGGGTACATGATTGAATATGACAACAGACACCTGTGGATGAAGCTCAAGACTATTAAATCCAGCCACTTTGCCAACTACCGGGAAGCGTGGGAGGCAAACAGGCTGCTGGAAAAGGGAATGCTGTATCCGGTTATCTCAAAAACCTATCCCTTGGAACTGGTCGGAGAGGCAGCACATTCAGTACAAAAAAATCAGCACGAGGGAAAGATCGGCGTCCTGTGCCTGGCTGAAAAAGAGGATATGGGAATCGATAACTACCAACTCAGGGAAAAAATCGGCGAAAATAAACTAAGACTGTTCCGTAATCATGCAGTGTCAATCGAAACCAATAAGTGAAGTTACGCCCCTAAACAAAAATGAGGCGCCAGTCTCACTAGGCTCGTATCGCGTTTGGGGTCTCGACTGATGAAGTAGGAAATACAAGCTCAGGTTCACCATCATGGACCAGCTCCAACGACGGGCCCGCATCATCGAGAACCAGTCTCCCGTTTGAATCCCATCTCACGGAAATCGGATCGCTGACTTCACCCACAAACTCGCCATTGGCATCTTTGTTATGAAATGCCAGCATCATCCACCTGCCCTGGCGATTTTTAACCAAACGCCCACTGTATAACCGGTCATCGGTAAGCAGATACGAATCCTCTATATCGAACTTACCCAACACGTCATCACCGCCGGCAACCCAAATGCCGCCTCTGTTTTCAGTTTCCCGCTTGTTTGCAGACATTTCAGGATGCAGACATGAAAAAAGTAGCACTGGACAGCCATCCACCACTTCCACCTGCATTACTTCCATCACTCCGAATCCAGCCCCGGAATCACTCAGCGGCGGCTGGGCCTCCCAGTTGATCAAATCTTTCGAGTAGGCATGCCCCATTACCCCACGATTATCATCATCGCCATATCGACTTCTGGCAGTGATAAACATATGCCAGCCGTCGCCTACGGGGTCTCTAAATACCCAAGGGTCTCTCCATGCCTCATTTGGCCAACTGGACTCACCGAGCTTTTCGTACCACCTTTGGTCAGCAGCAAATGTTTCGAATTGAGGATGACGATTCCATCGAATAAGGTCTTCAGAGACAGAAAGGCCTATCCTCTGCACCAACCCACCTTCGTCGGCCGAAATACCTGTGTAGAACATATACCACTGGCCATCGTCACCACGCACAACCGATCCAGTCCAGGTGGCAATGTCGTCGAATGCCGGCCTGTCTCCGGGAACTAATGCGTCCGGGAGGAGACTCCAGTTGTAAAGATCTGTGGATACGGCATGGCCAATACTGGCTCTGTAATGTCTTTCATCGGGGATTCGAAGAGCCCTGGAGGCGCGCAAAAAGAAAAGGTGATATTCATCACCAGTATCAGCGATCCAGAAATCCCATGTCCATGCGTCAGGTAGCCGAAGCATCTATACCCGCTTCAGAACTTGGAGCTGCATCATTATTTGTGCACCGGACTTCAAAAACATTGTTTTCAAATCATCCTCGAAAAATTCCCGTCCGGTCGGATTGCTTTACCAAGCTATTCCAGACCGCACATTTAGCCCATAGATAAACCCACTGGTATATTCCACGGTTGAAAGTATGCCAGTCCTAACTTTCAACATATACCTTTTTAACAGCAAAATCTGATGATGTAATTACAAATCTGTAAAAGGTGAAACCTTTCAAAATCCCACATCTAACTAACACAACATAGACAGAACCAGGATAATTTCATCTCTTGACTACTTTTACAACTAAATCAGATCAATAATTGCAAAGACACATTGGTCCAAGCTACAACCATCCACCCACAAACCTGCAATCTGAAGCAGAAAATATATGTCTCCCAGGATGATTCAATTTATTCTCCAGATAAGGTACTCACCGTGGCAATAAGAACGACCTGATCCTTTGCTCAAGCCGCAGTGGGAATGAAAAGCTGGCCTAAAACCGTGACAAAGAGGCAAACGGCGAGTATCCGCCTGTTCCTCTCAGTGTTTGGCAGATTGCTTTGGCAATTACCCAGCTATATCTGTGGCCATTGAATCTTCTGACTCCTTGTCTCATTGTCAGCTGCTTACGACTTCTTCTCCACGCCACTTTGGCGCTATGTCATATAATTCCCGAGAAGGAGTAGTGCAAAGTGTCAACAAACGCCAGAATCAAAATATAGAGGACTACTACCGTGGCTACCACGAATACAGCCCGTTGCCATGTCTTTGGCCATCTGACCCCTACCAGGCTGTATATCCCCCCTGCCAAGGGAATGCCGATCCGGAATCCGAAAAGAATGGTAGAGGCTAAAAATATCAATAGCCATCCCAAGGACATCAGCTCACGCCAGCCGACCGAGTGGCGAAGCCCATTCATCTGGGACTCCTCCGCATATTCCGGAGCCTCAATTGTAGCCACTGAGCCCTGGCGAACAAGATCCCCCAAACTCGCATCGTGAGGAGACCCCTGGTTGCCT